>CAZAGH010000060.1:3340-4649 GCA_964484755.1 uncultured Melioribacter sp.
ACCAACCGAGCTATGTTGCGTCCGATATGCTCTCCAGCCTTGATGGCGTAGAGTGCAAGTCCGGGACAATACCCTCCTTGTGGACTCGGCACGGCAGCACAATCGCCGCCGGACCAAACATGTTCTTGGCCCACAAGTCGCAGTGATGTGTCGGTCACAAGTCTTCCCATGGGGTCACGTTCAAACGACCACTGATCGAAAATCTCGGGCTGAGCATTACCCGTGCAGGAGATGATTGTTCTCGCTTGAAACTCAAGTCCAGTGCTTGTTGTAGCACCCAGCGGCGTAGCCGCAGTTATGTAGGTCTCGAGATGCACGGTTATCCGCGTCTTCTCGGCGATAAATCGTGAAGCATATCGCACAAGTCGCGGTTGACGCTTCGCAAGCTCGGGCAAGATAGTCTTGTCGCCACCGAGAAGTATGATGCGCATCTCCTCATAGCGAAGACGAGGGTAGTAATGCTTTGTGAGATACTCAAGAAACTCATCCAGTTCTGTTGCAACCTCTACACCAGCGAAGTTTCCGCCGGCGATCACAAACGTGAGTAGTCGCTCACGTTCAACAGGGTCTGTCTCGATCTCCGCAAGTTCGAGGATTCCTGTGATGTGATTCTTGAGCTCAAAGACGTCCCAGTACGATTTTAACCGGAATGTATTCTGTGCAACCCCAGTATAGCGCGAGAGATTATCACGCGAACCAAGACCAATCACAAGATGATCGTACTCAACAGTCTGTTGATGTCCGTCGAGATAACGACGTGTCGTTACTCGCTTGTTCTGAAAATCAACATGCAAAACTTCAGCGTTGTGAAAGTCAGCGCCGCGGAACACCATCCTGGCTGGCGACGTGATGTTGCCCGGCTGAATTTTGCCGGTGAGCATCTCGGCAACTAATCCATGAAAGACGTGGTAATTGTTCTTGTCGATGACTGTCAGATGCACACGTCCCGATGCGATATGCCGCTTCAGCGATTTCAACACATTGATTGTTGCATATCCCCCGCCGAGAGCCACAACGCGGAGGGGCTTACCCTGGTGTTCCATCACTTCACCCCGTTTACAAATCGACGCCATGAACCAATGAAGCGAACCCCGCGCAAGAGGTACCCTGCTGAGGATTGCATACGGACGATAATGTCGGCCGTCTTCTTATGCGGCAAGTACCATGCAATGCGCTTAACATTCACCAGATGCTGAAACGACACATTGTCGGTTGTAGATGTACCACCATAGGTGCCACATCCCAACGTAAATGATGGCGTGAGTCCTGTGCATGCTCCCATGATACCTTGGGTGCCGGGAGAATTCAC
>CAZAGH010000060.1:4749-10941 GCA_964484755.1 uncultured Melioribacter sp.
GGACCAACACCGATTGCAGGTGTTCCCGAGCTATACGCGGCTCGTACCATCGAAGATCCCCCTGTTGCCAGAACAAGATCAACACCTTTATGATGCATGAACATGGCAGTTGTCTGCCTACTCTGACGTTCTCGGACAACTTGCACAAGGTCCTCAGGCGCACCGTGCGCACGAAGGACTTCCCGAAGCATATCAACCGTCTTGACAACAACTTTACTGCCGATGCGATTAGGGCTCAGGATGATTGCGTTACGCGACTTGATGGATATGAGTGCCTTGAAACACGCCGTTGAAACTGGATTTGTTGCTGGAACGAGTCCAAAGATGACTCCCATGGCATCCGACACTTCGATCACGCTGCTTGCTGTGCGGCTGCGCACGGCACCCGAGCCGGACTTACCAACGATGTGCTCATATACTCCGAGTGCAGCGTTGATATGCTTGAGCGTCTTATCGCGTACGTTGCCCATATGGGTCTCCGCCACAGCATCCTGTGCGAGTTCGACAGCATTGGTAATAATGGGCTGACACATGGCATAGAGCAGATCATCAACTTGTTTTTCCGTCCACCCAGTAAATGCTTGCTGTGCTCGACGCGCACGCTTAACCATCTCATCAACATCTGCAGTATGACCATACGCCATGAATCGATGTTCAGCTACGACCGAAACAGCAGCCAATAACTTTATCATGGTAGATTTACCAAGTGCCTTGTACACTGCGGCAGCTAGATCAGGGTTCTCTAGTTGCATACGCTCCATCGACTGTCTTGACAGGCTACGGCCGCGAACAGGTGTCGAGGCAATCGCATTGACCTTATGCTCCTCTAAGCCCAGTAATCCTCCCTCACCAAAGAACACGCCTACAGGAACAACCTCGAGAACTCGCTCGGCATCGAGTTCATCCGTTGCTAGTTCAAAACGGACCTCGCCTTCGTCGATGAGGTAACCTCTATCAGCTACATCACCAGCTTTGTACACGAATTCATGTGGATCAACTTCAAAGTGCTCGAGATATTGCTCCACCATCTGCCGCTGTTCAGCAGAAATCATGTCGAGGTCAATAGGCTTTAGCATACATCAATCCTTGTCTTTTGGGATACCATAGTGCTGATGTCAATCAATCTTGGTCGTAGAGCGCAGATTCCAACAACACCTGCGCATCCCTCTGCACTAGGTAGTGTTCGAACAATACTTGTGCGCAGTCCTCGCGAAGAAAGATCTTCGTGTCGAGTTCTTTCCACCAGAACATTTGTTTATTGTAGATAAGGGGCTCCTGTTGCGCTGCTGCCTTAAACTCTTTCGGAAGCACCTTTGCACGTTCACCCTGCACTGAACCAAAGGCCTTGACGAAGCTATCGTTCTCTGTGGCCTTGCGGAAAGCGGCACCCTCATGCATAAGTAGATCGCGAATTCGCTCAAGTTGTTCTGAATCGGGTCTGTAGGTGCCACCGGCAATGGCAGCTTTGTTGTATGACACCTCAACATAGAGCCCAGGCATACCGAGTGCCTTCTTCCCATGACGGTTGATGAAGGCACCCGTCGATGTTTTGTATGGTGTTTTGTCCCTCGAGAAACGGATGTCCCGGTTGATGCGAAAAATCGTGCCTGAGGCTGAAGGCACAATGTATGGGTCTACTTGACGGATCTTGTCGATCAGATTCTGCACCAATGTGGCAAACGGTTTCTTTACAAATCGCTCATACTCTCGGCGATGTTCATCGAACCATATCTTCGAATTATTTTCTGACAGCCCCTTGAAAAAGGCAAAAAACTCAGGTTGCAGCATACCCCAGTGTCCTAGAAGCGATATCGCGCACCTATGGCGGCACCGAAATAGAACGTAACATCAGGCAGCACTTTGAGTCCTGGAGCAACCTGTCCAAAGATTTCAAAGTCTTTACTCGGCTCGTAGATCAGACCAACGGGGATGCGGGCTGCCACACGCCATTCATTACCAATACCCACGTCAACGCCATAACCAACAAACCAGTCTACTGGACGAGCTAGATCCTCACGAAGCGCCCACTGATCGATGTTTACGTGCAGATAGCCATCTTCGAGGAAACTCCATGCAGCGCCTACGGCTGTATTGTTGAAGCGCAGCGACAGTCCAACCGTGCCGGGCTCCCCAAACTGCATCCCGATTCCACTGTCTGCCCTGGCTTCCCCTGGCTGTGATATCAACAACACGATCGTGAATGCAAGAGCTGCGAGTGATTGTTTGATCTGCATACCGGTACTCCGTAAGACATAGAAAAGTAACGGCCGAACATACTGAATTACCGTATTTTGGCTTGGGGTCATTTTCAATACGGGAATCTCACATGCTTCGCTACAAGGCAGATCGCAGGACAATCGGATACATGGTTGTGACAACAGTACTGCTGGCCGTGCAATGGATGCAACCAACGATCAATTGGTGGATCTATCCAGTGTACTTGTTCCTGTCGATCGCGGTGACGGTAATCGCACACAACCATAATCACCTACCGATCTTTCGGAACTCAACGTTGAATCACCTGACAGATTACTGGCTGACAGTGTTCTATGGGTTCCCTGCCTTTGGCTGGATTCCAACACACAACAAGAATCACCACGCTCTGAACAACAAAGAGGGTGACTACACGATCACCTATCGTCTTACGGAACAGAACCACCTATTGATGCTGCTGATCTACCCGATGGTTAGTTCATACCATCAACAGAAGCCGATCCGTGACTATCTCAAGGAACTCTTCCGAACAGATCGCCGCAAATTTTGGTTGTGTGCCATGCAGTACGTGGCTCTTGGAGTTTGGATCGGCGCTGCCCTTCTGATTGATTGGCGTAAAGCTCTAATGTATGTGATCATCCCACAACAAGTTGGACTCTTCGCGGTATTGGTCTTCAACTTCGTACAGCATGTTCACGCAGACGAGGAATCATCTGTAAATCACTCCCGCAACTTCACTGGGATCCTGAACCTCATGCTGTTCAACAACGGGTTTCATACTGTGCACCATGACAAGGCCGGCACACATTGGAGTCTGGCCCCGAAGAATCATGCAGCGATTGCACACATGATCGACCCATCGCTCAATGAGCGCAGCATTTGGTGGTACTTGATCCGCACCTACATTCTAGGCGCTTTCATACCGAAGTTTAGAACGAGGTCCATGCGACTTGACCGCATGCAAGAAGCAAACAGGGTTGCAGCCTAAGTTGGCATAAGTTTCGCCATTTTTGCAGCCGTCCATCACGGAGAATGTATGACCCCAAGAATACGTCTCATCGCAGCTATTGCGATGAGCGCAGCGCTGTTTCTAAACGGTTGCAAGCACGAGGAAAAATCTGCGGCCCAACCATTCACAGTTACAACATATACGGTGGCATCGCGCGAAGTCCCGATCTACCTTGAATGGGTTGGTCAAACCAAGGGCTCGTTCAATGTCGACATTCAGGCGCGTGTCGAGGGCTTCCTCAATACCATCACCTATAAGGAGGGTGGTAGGATTTCTGCTGGACAGGTCATGTTCAAAATTGACCCATCAGCCTACCGTTCCTATGTTAGCCAGGCGCGTGCTCGTCTGGCCGAAGCTCAGGCAGCCAATGCGCGAGCAAAGCAAGATGTAGCGCGCTATAAGCCCCTTGTCCAAGAGAATGCCATATCGCGTCAGGAATATGATGCCGCGGTGGCGCTCGAGCAAGCAACATCATCCTCTGTCGCTGCAATGCAAGCTGCTCTGGATAAGGCACTGCTCGATCTCAGTTTCTGCGACGTTAAGGCACCAATCTCTGGTGTTGCTGGCATAGCCAAGGTTGGAACCGGCAACCTCGTAGGGCGCGGCGACAACACACTTCTCGCTGTTGTATCGAAGCTTGATCCGATTCTTGTAACCTTCAATCTATCCGAACAGGAATACCTCTCGTACAAGAGATCGGCACAGTCTGGTAGCTCGGCCCAGATGCCAGTGCAGTTAAAGTTGGCCGACGGCTCAATGTGGCCGCACATCGGCAGGATTGTCGTTGCCGACAACGCCGTCGATCCTGCTACAGGTACGCTCCGTGTTGATGCCGAGTTTGCAAACCCAGGAGAGGTTCTTCGTCCTGGTCAGTTCGGGCGTGTTCTGGTGATGACAGAGAAACGCCAAGGGGCAATCGTTATCCCCGCTCGCGCGATTACAGAGCTGCAGGGGCAGGCCCGCGTTGCCGTGGTCAAGAATAACACCATTGCCTACCGTAACGTAATCCTGGGTCCGCGTATTGGCGGAGCTATCGTGATCGAAAGCGGGATTCTACCCGGCGAGCAGATCGTGATTGATGGCTTGCAGATGATTCGCGAGGGCATGCCTGTATTGTCCAAGCCAAGCGGTATTGCAATCGATTCCATTCTCTCAGCCAACTAAAAGGGGCTTGCCATGTTCTCAGCCTTTTTTGTTCGGCGTCCGATCTTTGCGATCGTCATTTCAATCGTTATTCTTCTTGTTGGCTCGGTATCACTGCTGCGCCTACCAATCGAGAAGTTCCCAGCTCTTGCTCCGCCGATCGTGCGCGTTCAAAGTTCGTATCCAGGTGCTAGCTCGGAGGTAGTGGAGCAATCGGTTGCCACGCCGCTCGAGCAAAAGATCAACGGTCTCGACAACCAGCTTTCCATGCTGTCGAAGAACACGAGTGATGGCAACATGAAGCTTGATGTTGCGTTTGAGCCCGGCAACGACATCAACGTGGCCAACATGCTGGTGCAGAGTCGAGCATCCCGCGCCACGGCGCGCCTTCCGCAGGAAGTCAATGCGCAAGGCATTACGATCAGCAAGATTAATCCATCAATTTTGATGGTCATCTCGGTGTATTCCGAGAGTGGCAAGTACGATGGCATCTTCCTGAACAACTTCGCGATGATCAACGTTCGCGATCAGCTTCTGCGCGTACCAGGCATCTCGAATGTGGATCTGATCGGAGCTGAATATGCAATGCGTCTGTGGTCTCAACCAGACAAAATGGCTCGCCTTGGACTTACGCCAACCGATGTTATCAGCGCAATACGCGAGCAGAACATACAGGCTCCTGCAGGAAAGCTTGGCGATGTTCCAACATCCAAAGGCCAAGAGCTTACCTACTCTGTTCTGGCTCCAGGCAAGCTGTCGACGCCGGAAGAATTCGAGCAGGTTATCGTGCGCGAGACACCCGATGGACGCGTCGTGCGTGTCAAGGATATCGCACGTGCTGAGTTGGGCAGTGAATTCTATGGCATGAGCTCTCGGTATAACGGAAAACCTGCAACGGCACTCATCGTGTACCTCATGCCCGGAGCAAACCAGCTCGAATCGGCGAAGGGTATCTACAAGACGCTTGAGACGATGAGTAAGACCTTCCCGAACGACATCAAGGTTCAGGTTGGATTCGACACGACACCCGCTGTTCAGGCCTCTATCGACGAGATCATACAGACGCTGTTGGAAGCTGTGGCCCTTGTGATCCTCGTGGTCTTCATCTTCCTTCAGAACTGGCGAGCAACGCTTATTCCCTTGTTGACGGTCCCGGTATCTCTGATCGGTACGTTCATTCTTTTTCCGATGCTCGGCTTCTCGATCAATACACTTTCACTCTTTGGCCTCGTATTGGCCATTGGTATCGTGGTTGATGATGCCATTGTCGTAGTTGAGGCCGTTATGCATCACATGGAGCATGGGCACTCGCCGAGGGAAGCCACGCTGATGGCCATGAAGGAGGTTGCTGGCCCAGTTGTGGCTATCGCCTTGATCTTTGCGGCTGTCTTCGTTCCTGTAGGTTTTATGGGCGGGATTACAGGCAGTATGTATCTACAGTTTGCCATTACTGTTGCCGTGTCCACGCTCTTTTCAGCGTTCAGTGCTCTCACACTCAGCCCTGCACTGTGCGTATTACTCCTTAAGCAACCAAATCCCGACAAGCCGAGTCCGCTTGCCCCTTTCTATCGCGTGTTCAATAATGTCTTCGGACGTTTCACCAACGGCTACATGTCGGTTGTGACGCGCCTTGTGCGCAAATCTGTGCTGGCAATTGTAGGTGTGGTTGTTTTTGCAGTACTGACGGGGCTAACGGTCACAAACCTGCCATCGGGATTCGTCCCTGCCGAAGACCAGGGCATCATCATGGTCAACGTAGCACTGCCCAATGCAGCATCGCAGCCGCGCACCATGATGATGCCCTGGTCTTCGGCAGGGACGAATCC
>CAZAGH010000061.1:0-1358 GCA_964484755.1 uncultured Melioribacter sp.
ATAACTGGCGTTGACGATGAATCCCACACGAGTGACATCAGGTTCATCGGTCCAACACCAGCGCAGGATCAGATTATGATTGACGTTCCAGAGGGGGCTCCGCTACGATCATCGTGGATCACAGTAGATGGCAAAACGATACGTGAGTTCGTTCTTGAATCCGGTATGCAGGTCATAGACGTTTCATCGTTACCGGCAGGAGTATTCTTCCTTCAAATGGAACGTGATGGCAAGACAACGGTGTTCTCGGTCCCAGTGACACACTAACCAACGAGCAACATCATGGCCCTCGACATCGCATCGCTGCGCAAGGAATACACAAAGGAAGAACTCTCGATCGAATCAGTGAATCAAGATCCACTGACGCAGTTTCTTTCCTGGTTTGATGAAGCTCTTGCCGCCGCTCTTCCGGAGCCTACGGCCATGATTCTTGCGAGTGCAACCCCAGACGGACGTCCATCGTCGCGCGTGGTGTTGTTAAAGTCCGTCGATGACGATGGGTTTATCTGGTATACGAATTATCAGAGCCGCAAAGGTGCAGAGCTCCTGACCAATCCCCACGCATCTTTGTTGTTCTTCTGGCCCGAACTTGAACGTCAGATTCGCATCGAAGGCACAGTATCAACGGTCTCTCCTGAGCTGTCCACCCAGTATTTCCACTCTCGACCTTTCGAGAGTCAGGTAGGCGCTGCCGCTTCGCCGCAGAGTCAGGTTGTGCCATCACGCGAGTTTCTTGAAGAACGTTTTGCTGCAGTCACCGCCGCTAATGCCGGAAGAGAAAACATCGATAAGCCAGAACACTGGGGAGGCTTCAAGCTTGTCCCGTCATCCATTGAGTTCTGGCAGGGACGTCCATCACGCATGCATGATCGTATTCGTTACCGCATGGATCAAGGGGCATGGGTGATAGAGAGATTGGCACCGTAGAAAGACAAGGTACAAGGTACAAGGTACAAGGTACCGTTTACCAAAGTACTTGAATTTTGTCATGCTCTCCTGGATTCCTGCTTTGGCGGGAAAGACGAAACGTACCTTGTACCTTGTACCTAGCTCCTTTACGCTCTCAACCTCGGATCTGTAGCATCTCGTAGTGCATCACCAATAAGGTTGAATGCTGAGACCGTAACGAAGATCATGAAGCCAGGGAAGATTGCCAGCCACCATGAGGCAGTGCTCGAGCGCGCTTGTTGGAGTACGCTACCCCAGGTTACGATAGTAGGGGGCACTCCGAATCCCAAGAATGAGAGTGCACTCTCGAAGAGAATAGCGCTTACTATGCCGAATGCCGCGTAGATCAACACAGGCGCGATGGCATTGGGGATGACGTGACGGAAGATCACGCGTGGTGTAGAGTATCC
>CAZAGH010000061.1:1458-2638 GCA_964484755.1 uncultured Melioribacter sp.
AGAATGATACCGAGCGTGAGTGCTATCGACATGGCGATAAAGCCAATGCTGAGCGCATAGCGCGAGCCATGAATAATGCCAGCAAGCACATCGCGTCCGATACCGTCGGTGCCAAGCCAGTGTTTGCCAGATGGAGCGCGGTCTTTGAGCGAGACAAGTGTCTTGTCGGTGCTGCGCGGAGCAAACGGAACTGGTGGCCATACAGCCCAGTCATACGGCAGAGCATGCCAGTCTGCTGTGGCGAACTCCTGACCCCATTGCGTGAGGCCGAGTGTGACGCCGTACTCACGCAGGACAGGCGAGTAGAACTCGCCACGTATTGAACAGACAATGGGTTTGTCGTTGGCAAGAAAGTCGGCAAACACGGCGACCAATGCGATTGTAAGTACCGTGTAGACACTGATCATGCCAAACGTGCTCTTGCGGAACTGACGTCGCACAAAGGCGGTGTAATTCTCTCCGGTTTCGATTGTTGTGGTCTCCGCGCTCATGATGACTTCTTTCCGTAAGAAATGCGGGGATCTGCAAGGCTGTAGAGAACATCGGCTACGAGCATGCCCACGAGCGTTAGAATCGCTGAGATCGTGAACACTGCCATGATCATCGGGTAGTCGCGTGCGACAAGTGCCTTAAACGAGAGCTCTCCCATGCCAGGGATGGAGAAGATCGATTCAATGATCACCGAGCCTCCGATAAGATTCGGGATCAATGCTGCAACGAGTGTGATCAATGGGATCAGGGCGTTGCGAAGTGCATGACGGTAAATCACAGTGCGCTCTGCGAGCCCCTTAGCACGTGCTGTTCTGATGTAGTCCTGACGAATCACTTCAAGCATTGATGAACGCATCTGACGCGAGATGAAGGCAAAGTCGGCGTAGACATATACAATCATCGGCAACGCAAGGTGCCATGCATAATCAAGGAACTGTTTCCAGGCCGACCAATTCTTGCTGAAGGCAGGCGAGCGGAGTCCGCTCGATGGGAAGATGGAGATGAACTCTGGGTTGGCAAGGAAGGTGATGGCCAGCGTGCCGATCCAGAACACGGGCAGGGAGTAGAGTGCGAACAGTCCGAACGTCGATAATCGGTCTATGGTAGACCCCGTATGGGTCGAACTGTAGATACCTAACGGAACAGCAATCGAATACGCCAGGATGATGGCGATAAGGTTCATCGTGAG
>CAZAGH010000061.1:2738-8891 GCA_964484755.1 uncultured Melioribacter sp.
GAGATCAGCGTGATGATGAACAGTGTTGGAAGAAACAACACGATTCGCTTGAGTAGGTATCTCCACATATGTTGGCGAAAATACTACCAAGGGGCTCGCAAACTAGAACGCGTTTTCGATGTGACGGATCTGCGTTGTGCCAGTTGAATGGTCGATGGCAATAACATCAAACCGGCACGGCATGCCGTAACACTTGCGCTGCACCATCCATGCCTCGGCCGTGCGGCGCACCCCGCGGAGTTTTGATGGCGTTAGCGATGCTTCTGGTGAGCCATACAGATGAGAGTAGCGCGATCGCACCTCGACAAAGACCAGTCCGAACGATGAACGTGCTACAATGTCGATCTCGCCAATCTTCTTGTACGTGAAATTGCGGTCAAGAATCTCGTAACCACGCTCCTCGAGAAAGGTCGCAGCAACTTGTTCGGCCGAGCGGCCGGTTTCGACCGTATTCATGAAAAATCTCCCGATATTCGCGCCCTATGATCGCTCAGTTAACAGGCACGGTGGCCCACAAGCACGGCATGGACGTTGTGATTGATTGTCACGGCGTTGGCTATGCCGTGAGTGTTCCACTATCTACCGCTGATACAGTGCCTGCAATCGGCGAACGTGTGACATTGTTCACCATTCTTGCCGTACGCGAGGATGCGATGCAGCTCTATGGGTTCGCGAGCACGTCTGAGCGCGAGGCGTTTACGCTGCTGACATCGATTCAGGGAATCGGCGGACGCACAGCACTTGGCATTTTGTCATCAACTTCCATTGCCGACCTGCGCAAAGCTGTTGCAACAGGAAACGTGATGGCTCTGCAGCGCCTGCCCGGTATTGGAAAGAAAACGGCTGAACGACTCATCATCGAACTACGCGAGAAGATCATCAGTGTAGTTCCAGAATCGGGAGGAAGCCTTACTGCATCGGCAACCCCAGCAATCGACGATGCCGTTAGCGCTCTTCAAGCTCTCGGCTTTGCTCGTGCTGCAGCAGAAAAGGCTGTGAAGGCAGCGATAGCTCTTGACCCATCGTCAGCTGATTCTTCGGAGAAACTCATTCGCCTTGCACTTCGCCAAACATCGTAAGAGACAGTTACCAATTACGAATGACCAATTACGAATGACCAATTACGAATGACCAATTACGTGTTTCTTTGTCATTCCCGCGAAAGCGGGAATCCATCACCCATCTGGTTTCCCGCTTTCGCGGGAAAGACGTGCTTGAATCCGTCACTCGTCATCAGTCATCTGTCATCAGTAATTGGTAATTCGTAATTATTAAGCATGCTCCTCATCATCCCTGCCATAGATCTTACAAACGGACGCGCCATGCGGTGCATTCGTGGTGTGCCGGGAACGGAGGATTTGTATTCGGAGATCAGTGAGCATCCGGTAGAATTGGCGCAGTTGTGGAGGCGCGAGAATGCCAAGTGTCTGCACGTTACAGATATCGATTCGTGGAAGGGGATTGTGAGCCCCCTGAATATCGAAACGGTTGTAGCCATGCAGCGTTCAATCGACATTCCGGTTCAATACGTCTCTCGTCAGCAAACGGTTGAGGCATATCGCGAACTGCTCGAGCGCGGTGTGTATCGTGTGGCCGTGAACAAGGTTGCATGGATCTATCCAGACCAAACGCGGGCGTTGCTGGAGCAGTACGGTCCGAGCCGTGTGATCTTTGGTGTGCGTGCTCACAACGGCATGGTTGACATGGGAGCTGATCACGCACCGGTGTCGGACGAGGACTTTTTGCGTCATGTGGCGGCCATGGGTGGCAAGCGTGTGATCTATACGGAGCTTGATTGGGAGGGCAATCTTACCGGCGAGGATATCTCGACGATCAAGCGTGTTGCTGCTGTTGCTTCGCTGCGCTTTACGATGGCAGGGGGCATTGCATCGCCAGAACATTTATGGACGCTGCAGTCGAGCGTGCCGCAGAATGTTGATTCCGTTGTGATCGGCCGGGCGATGTATGAGAATCGCTTCCCGTGTCAGGGGATCTGGCGTGCCGTTGAGGCCAAACTAGAACCAGGTATTCATGCTGCAGCAAACGTGGGACAACAATCGTCCCTGACGCCGCGCACGCCCCCTGACTGCTAACGCAGTCGGTAACGCAGACCAAGAAGACCATTGACCTGGGTGAGCCCTCCACCAATTGCCGTTTGGGCATAGCGGGCAGCAAGGTCAACGTCTAACTTTTCCGAGACGGGTAGTAAGAATCCCAATGTTCCAGCAATAGAAAACCCAAGTTGCGGCGATACATGCGTATTGCCAACGAGGGCGTCGGGAACAGACAGCGAACCAAATCCGAGCTCGGCCGAAACGTATGGCGTAAATCCGTGTTTAAGTGGTCGGTAGGTAACAATGGCGTTCATGCCGAAGACCGACGCAGGATCATACATGTCCAACTCCGTTGGAGAGCCTGCCGATACGGGGTCGATTTCGGCCGGCATGTACCAACCCGTAAAGCCGAAGGAATAGGCTCGCGATGGCGACCATTGATAGCCGATCGTGTAGGACGTTGTTGCGCGAAACTTTGCGGAATCTGTCAGCGTTCCCGACGGCGACACATACGCCGCAGCGGCTTGCACATAGCTCCGTCCGGACTGAGCCCGGGACATGCATGGGGCGGCAATGCTGATGACGAGAATGGTCAACCACAGATACATGTTTCTACCCTTGTTTTTTGTCAAGATAGGGACATCGAACAAGAGCGCGATTTCTCGTATGTTTGCCAGCGTACGCGAACACCCGTGTTCGGATGTATTCATGAAGGACAGACATGCCCCAGATCATTATTGACGGACAGATCATAGAGGCAGCTCAAGGAAAGACCATCATTGAGGCTGCGCTCGACAATGGCATCACGATCCCGCACTTCTGCTGGCACCCTGCGCTGTCGGTAGCAGGGAACTGCCGTATGTGTCTTGTGAACGTTGGTTCGCACAAGAAGGACGTTGACGGATCACTGATGTATGCAGACGACGGCTCGCCGGTTGTGAACTGGTTCCCGAAGATGCAGATTGCCTGTGCCACGCCAGTGGCCGACGGCATGATCGTTGACACCTCCAGCGAGAAGACCGAAACGGCACAGAATGCCGTCATGGAGTTCTTGCTCGTGAACCACCCACTGGATTGTCCGATCTGCGACGAAGCAGGCCAGTGCAAGCTCCAAGAGTATGCCTTCGTGCACTCCAAGGGCAAGAGCCGTTTCGAAGAAGAAAAAACACACAAAGCAAAGCGCGTCGAGCTCGGTCCGCAGATCATGTTCGACGGCGAGCGCTGCATCTCATGCTCGCGCTGTATTCGTTTTGCCGATGAAGTGGCTAAGCAGCCCGTGCTCTCGTTTGTGCAGCGTGGCGACAAGGTTACCATCCGCACGTTCCCGGGCACAACATTCGACAGTGAATACTCGATGAACGTCATCGACATCTGTCCGGTTGGCGCTCTTACGAGCATGGACTTCCGCTTCAAGGCCCGCGTGTGGGAAATGTCGTTCACCGACTCCGTCTGTCCTGGTTGCGCCCGCGGCTGCAACATCAAGATCGGCGTCATGAACAACGAGGTTCTGCGCTCTGAGCCGCGCACAAACATGCATGTGAATTCATACTGGATGTGCGACACAGGTCGTCTCGCTGTTCCGGGACTCGTCAACGACAATCGTCTGAGCGGACCCAAGGTGCGTCAGAACGGTATGCTCGTTGATGCATCATGGGACGATGCAATCGCAGCAGCAGCCACAGCTCTCAAGGGGCTCAAGGGCAACGACATCGCTGTGATCGGCTCTGCATACGCATCGAACGAAGACAGCTATCTACTTGGCAAGCTTGCGCACGACGTGCTCAAGACTGGCAACGTAGACTTTATCAAGCACAACGACCACACGTTCGGCGATGACATGCTCAAGCTCAACGATCGCTCGCCCAATGCGATCGGAGCACATTCAGTTGGTATTGCACCAAAGAATGGTGGACACTCTGTTGACGCTCTTGCTGATCGCATCAAGCAGGGTCAGATCAAGGCATTGATCGTCATGGGTGATGATCTTAGTGCTCACTCCGAAGCACTTGCGCACGCTGCAGCAAAGGTTGACACACTGATTGTGATCGCATCGCACAACAGCACAACGGCTCAGCAGGCAAACGTGCTTCTGCCGATGGCGGCATGGGCAGAAACAGATGGTACGTTTACGAACACCACGCACCGCGTGCAGAAGTTTGATTCGGCCGTTGTTACCAAGGACAACATGCGCTCGATGGGCATGAAGATGAGCCGTTGGGACAAGTTCGGCGCTCCGAACGACCGTTGGTCAAATGGCGAAAAGCGCGACAGCCGTCAGGGATGGCGCATTGCGATGCAGATCGCAAATGCACTCGGCGCTTCATGGAGTTTTACGTCGAGCTCGTCGGTCTTTGACCACCTCGCATCGAATGTTGATGCGTTCAAGGGTATGAGCTACGAAGTACTCAAGGCATATCACGGACTCGTTCTCGGCAAGGGCACGAATCCAGAGCCAGTTGGCGTTGTTTACGAATCGCATGTGATGAAACCACAGTAGACCTATGACTCTATCAACACAGCTTATCATTGCGCTTGCGCAAGCCGGGATCTTGGTGAACCTGATGCTCGTAGCAGCAGCCTACATGGTTCTTGCAGAGCGAAAGATCGCGGCATGGATTCAGAATCGTGTCGGTCCAAACCGCGTAGGACCATGGGGCTTGTTCCAGTCGTTTGCCGACGTGTTCAAGCTTTACCTCAAGGAAGACGTTGTGCCGGCCGCTGCCGACTACCGCTTCCACGCATTGGCACCTGTGATCTCGATCGCAGTTGCCATAACCGTCTACGCGCTGATTCCGTTTAGTCCGGCAGTGACGATCGACGGCATCACGTACAGCCTTACGATGGTACCAAACATGGACATCGGCATTCTTGCCGTTCTTGCCATGACGTCGGTAGGGGTCTACGGTGTTGCGCTTGCCGGATGGAGCTCCAACAACAAGTACTCGCTCATGGGTGGTCTTCGCTCATCGGCACAGATGATCAGCTACGAGCTCTCGATGGGTCTTGCCATCATCGCCGTTGTTCTCTGTGCTGGATCGCTCAACCTTGTTGATATGATGAAACAGCAGAATACGGGTGCATGGTATGTGATGTATCAGCCAGTGGGCTTCATCCTGTTCTTTATCACAGCACTTGCTGAGACCAACCGAGCCCCCTTCGACTTGCCGGAAGCAGAACCAGAACTCGTTGGTGGTTACCACACCGAGTATTCGGGTATGAAGTTCGGTCTGCTCTACCTTGCAGAGTATGCCAACATGCTCGCTTCAAGCGCGATCATGGCTGCACTCTATCTTGGTGGATGGGATGCTATTCCGTTTGTTGATGACGCCGCCGTGCTTGGTCAGTTCATCACAGACCCAACAACACTCTCGATCGCATTGGCCCTCCTTGGTCACGTCGTATTCCTCTCGAAGGCCTTCTTGTTGGTCTTCGTCTTCATCTGGGTTCGTTGGTCGCTTCCACGCTTCCGTTACGACCAGCTCATGAATCTTGGTTGGAAGATCCTTCTTCCGATATCGCTCGTGAACGTTATCATCACGGGTCTGGTTATCCACTTCACCAAGTAAACAACAGCACACAGAACTATGGCAAACGTTACCTCGAACACCGAATCACAGCGTCTAAATTTTTGGGAGCGCATTTACCTTCCAGAGATTGCAAAGGGGCTAGGCCTGACCCTGCGTCAGATGTTCCGTCCGAAGTTTACGCGTCAGTATCCCGAAGAACGTTGGATCCCAGAGGGCTCATATCGTGGTCGCCCCGTACTCGTCCAAGAAGCAGACGGTGAGCGTTGCGTAGCCTGCGGACTCTGCTCACGCGTGTGCCCGGCACTTGCGATCGAAGTTCGTGCCGGTGAAACCGAAAAAGAAAAAGAGCGTTATCCTGAGAAGTTCGAGATCAACATGCTCCGCTGCATCTACTGCGGCTTCTGCGAAGAGGTATGTCCCGAAGAAGCAATCGTGATGAGCAAGGATTATGAACTCGTCTTCGGTTCACAAGAAGAAGGTATCCTCGGCAAGGACAAGCTCCTGGTACCCGTTGCCCAGCTCCAAGAACGTTTGGAGTTTCTGCGTCAATGGCGGTAATCGAGGGGCGCGAT
>CAZAGH010000061.1:8991-10661 GCA_964484755.1 uncultured Melioribacter sp.
TCCGATGGGGCGAGCCGATGGCTCGCCCTTTTTCGTTCATGCATGTGGTGATGTTGGCTATGTTTTCTCGGTAACTTGTTGAGAATATGATTGTTAGTAATGGGTAGCCCCTTTATCAGCACGGAGAAAAGCATGTCACACCTCTCACTCAGCATCATATGCATCGGCTTGATGGGCGTGTGCTGCGCAACTGCTCTTGGTCAGGATACATGGCTGCGCACGATCGGTGGGTCCAGGGATGAAAACAGTGGATCCATTTGCACTACGCCAGATGGTGGACTGGTTGCCGTTGGACACACATGGTCCAGCGATGGGGATGTTGGGCGTCCGAACATGGGCAGCACGGATATGTATGTTGTCAAGCTCGATGCACGTGGCAACATCGTATGGAAGACAACGGTTGGGGGGGAAGACGAAGACTACTCGTTGGCCATCAAACCAAGTGCAGACGGTGGTTACTTGCTCACGGGCACCTCTGCCTCGAAGGATGGTGATTTTGCTGGACTGTCAATCGGGGGATTGGACATACCCATCGTAAAGCTGGATAGCGAGGGTCGCATTGTTTGGAAGAAGATGATTGGTGGAACGAAGAGTGATGCCGCAACAAGTGCCGTTGCCACTCCTGATGGTGGTTATGTTCTTGTTGGGAACACTTCATCAAATGACGGTGATTTCCTTGGGTTGAATAAAGGGGGCTCTGACATCCTTTGTATGAAGATCGACGCAGAGGGCAGCATTGTCTGGAAGGGGACATTTGGTGGAACAGATTCAGACAATTGCTCGTCAATAACAGCGACAGCCGACGGTGGCTTTGCGCTAACTGGTGTTACGTCATCGAATGACGGCGACGTTGCAGGCATGAACAAGGGCGGTCAAGACATGATCGTTGTCAAAATAGATGCAACTGGCAAGCATGAATGGACGGCAACCTATGGTGGTTCCCTCAATGATGCAGGCAGAGGCATTACTGCAACAGCAGACGGTAACATCATCGTTACGGGGCACACCAGCTCAAATGATGGTGACGTCAAGGATATGAACAAGGGGGCTCGCGACATTGTTGTTGTCAAGATCGATCCGCGAAAGCCCGATCAACCGCTGTGGAAGATCACAATCGGTGGCAGTGCCGATGAGACAGCTGCTGCTGTATCAGCAACAGAGGACGGCGGCGTGTTTATCACTGGGTCAACAACCTCAAATGATGGAGACTTTGCTGGGATGCACAAGCAGAGTAGTGACGTCTTCGTTGTCAAACTCGACGCACAAGGTACGATCACTCAAAAGAAGCTGATCGGTGGTAGTAGACAAGACGCCGGGTTCATGATTGCATCAAGTGCGAACAATGGCGTGGTGGTTGTCGGTAACACAGCCTCGAACGACTTCGACTTTGCCTCAAAGGCGAAGAACGATCTAGACATCTTCGTTGTCAAGCTCGATTCGCTCGGTAACTACGACGCGAAAACGTCAGTCAATGAAACTTCTGTATCACCGAGAAGTCTTACCGCCGTGCCACATCCCATTACCTCGGCGTCAACTGTTACATATGATGTAAGTGCCCCTTCCCATGTGCGAATTGAATTCGTGAACATGATGGGTCAGGTGACATATGTTTTGGTGGATGATCAGCAAGAAGCTGGGGCGCATAGCATTTCATTCAATGCAACCAATCT
>CAZAGH010000062.1:0-2623 GCA_964484755.1 uncultured Melioribacter sp.
ATATCCTGCGAATTTACGCAGGATCGAACAGGGGAGCATCCGGTTTTGGTGGCTGGAGGCCCATGTGCCTGTATGCAAGGGGCGTGGCAATGCGTCCACGGGGCGTACGCTGCAGAAATCCTTGCTGAATCAGGAACGGCTCGTAGACTTCTTCGAGTGTGCCGGGATCTTCACCAACAGCCACAGCAAGAGTCGATATACCAACAGGACCACCATTAAACTTCTCGATCAATGCCAGGATCACCCGCGTATCCATTTCGTCCAATCCGAACTCATCTACCTCTAGCGCTTCAAGAGCTATGCGCGCAATATCACGTGTGATCACACCCGTGCCTTTTACGTCAGCAAAGTCGCGTGTGCGCCGGAGCAGTCTGTTTGCGATACGTGGGGTGCCCCGTGCCCTGCGAGCTAACTCATTAGCCCCTTCGGGAGCAATCTCTGCACCAAGCAGGTGTGCGCTGCGCGTGATCACGCGGGCAAGTTCTGCGGCGTCGTAATAGTCAAGGCGGTTTGTGATCCCAAAGCGAGAACGCAAGGGGGCCGTGAGCAGTCCCTGACGTGTTGTGGCACCAACTAAGGTAAAGCGCGGTATCGCAAGCTGCACCGAACGAGCCGCCGGACCCGAGTCGATCATGATGTCGAGCCGGAAATCTTCCATGGCAGAGTAGAGGTACTCCTCGACAACCGGCGAAAGACGGTGAATCTCGTCGATAAAGAGAATGTCGTTCTCGTCAAGACTCGTTAGCAGTCCAGCAAGATCTCCGGGCTTCTCAAGCACCGGACCTGACGTGATCTTGATCTGTGCGGACATCTCCCGCGCAATGATGTGGGATAGAGTTGTCTTGCCCAGACCCGGTGGACCCGTCAACAACACATGGTCTAGCGCTTCCCCACGCCCCTTAGCAGCGGCGATAAAGATCTTTAGGTTCTCTACAATCTTCGGCTGACCCGTAAAGTCGTCAAACGAAAGGGGGCGGAGCGATGCGTCAATATCATCGTCCATTCGAGAAGGATCGGTGTTAGGCTGCTTGCGAGACATGTGCAAAAGTAGCGAACAGCGAACAGCGAACAGCCGAACAACACAACATGCTTGAGGTCCCTCGTCGCTGCGCGACTCGGGATGACGCAATGCTTCGCTTTTTTCATTGGGAGCGGGCGCGCCAGAGGCGCGCCCGCTCCTCCCACCAGCACTAAGCGTGGTGCGTCATCCCGAGCTGCGCTAGCAGAGAGGGAGCTCGCTCATATTGTGTCGCGGCGACGCATAGATTCCCGCTTTCGCGGGAATGACGACCGGCGTTCTTTTTAGATTCCCGCTTTCGCGGGAATGACGACCGGCGTTCTGTTTGGTTTCCCGCTTTCGCGGGAATGACGTGTGGCGCTCTGTTTAGTTTCCCGCTTTCGCGGGAATGACGATCAGTAATTGGTCATTCGTAATTGGCAATTATCTCCCCAAATACATCGTGCTGCTTCCAACAGCCACGATTCCATCATAGCCGCCGTAGTCGAGTTCGCGGTAGTAGGCAAAGGCGATGAAGGAGTTGTTTGCAGAGGCGGTGTTGCCTTCGAACTCCTCGAAGCTGAGATCCATGATCTGCTCGGTGTCGGCATTTAGGCGGCCCGTAGCATAGAGGTAGTTGTGACGTCCGCGGCGGAACCACTGACGGAGACGGTAGAGGTTCATGGATTCGTCGTACCACATCATCCAAGTTTTGTCGGGCTTCCAGTTGTTGAACGATCCAACAACAAAGACATCTTCGCGGCTTACGCCCCCGGGGTTAGGATCAAGGAGAATCTCAACAGGAACAAACTCGTCGTTGGCACCAACGATGCTGCGGGTCGTCATCGCTCCGTCATCGGCACGTTCGATGAACGTTCCATTTCGGCGCATGTCGGAAAGGGGCATGCTCACGGGAGCGCCCACAAACGGATAGCGTGCCATGTCGGTAAGGTCCAGCACACGATACTCATTCTGTGCTGGTATGCGCTCGAGACGAAAGATCTTGCCGCTCTGCACCATGCCAATGATGTTGCTTCCAACACCGTTCGGGTTACGAATGGATAAGAGTCGCTCACTGGCATAGAAGGGTTCGTTCCATCGGTGGTTGCGGTAGAGTGCAAGCGTGTGCAGGTTCGTTGTGAGCAACGCACTTGTGCGGTCCGATACGCCCGCTTCGATTGTGTAGGCGATCGACGAGACTTGAAATCTGGGCTGATAGAAATCTGTCATGAACGCGAATCGCATCGATGCTCGCACGTCAACAGCAAAGAACTTCGTTTCACCGATCACGGAGTCGTTGTCGAGATTGTAGAGCGTTACCTTCCAGTTCCCCGAGAAGCGGATCGTGGTCTGCGGATTGGGAAAGACCATCTTGCCGCGATAGCGCGTGTATTTGGATCGCTCGGGGGCAATGGACCAATCAACAAGGCTGGTACGATTGGTCACATCATTCAAAAAACCGTTATCTGAAGGCTGCCAGTCTGCTGTGCAGTGCGTGATGCGAGCATAGACGTTTGGAATAGACTGCGCGGCAACGTCAAACTCAACGGTCACGAAATCCGATCCAACGTCGTTTGATTCTGTTGAACTCAGAATGACAATAGGTGGGAGTCGTTCATCACTCGC
>CAZAGH010000062.1:2723-10416 GCA_964484755.1 uncultured Melioribacter sp.
ACGACCTGACTTTGCGATGGTGTCTTCATTTAGAGTCCTCGTTCAATAGCATCAACAACCGACTGCTGTTGTGGCTGTTTGATCAATCGTCTGTATGTGGCGATGGTTGTCCGCGCCTCGTCAGTGCGGTTGAGTTCGACCAGCAGTTCAATCTTCTTTACTAACGCAGACTCAAGCCATTTCGTGTCAGGATACTCATCGATGATCGCATCAAGTTGGATCATCGCTGCCTTGCGTGATAGGGTGAGCAGGTAGTGATCGGCGATCAACCAGAAGCGCTCTGCAAGACGATCGCGAAGTTCACGAATGTGCTTTGAGGCTTCAAGCGACAGTGAATCACGGACAAACAAGGCCTGGAAATCCGTGTAGGCCTGAATCGCTTTGCGAGTGTTCTCTTGATCACGATCAGCCGGCAAGGCTATCTTCTCGTAACACTGTGCTGCCTTGAACATTGCATCACGAACGAACTCACTCGATGGATACGACCTGCGCACTTGATTGTAGTTAAATGCCGCCATGATGTACTCACCACGCTGATAATTAATCTCGGCGGTGTAATACTGAGCGTCATCAGCATACTGTGAGGCAGGATACTGCAGCTTGATCACATCAAACTGGGTTTGAGCATCGAGGTAGTTGCCATCATCAAACGACTTCTTGCCGGTGGTGAAGATGTCGTCAACAGACTTCTTAGCACTTGTGCTCTCGCTGCTCGAGCAGGAGCTCGCAACCAAAAGAGCACTCACACAGAGGGCTACGATGATGATGCGGTGGTTCATGTCGTGCAACACTTCGTTCAATATCCCATGCTAGCTAGCTGTGCGCGGTCGTTCCGCCAATCACTGCGAACTTTGACATACAATTCGAGAAACACTGGGAATCCCAGGTGTGCCTCAATCGTAGCGCGTGCGGCCGATCCTACTTGTTTTAAGGCAGCCCCCTTTGCGCCGATCAAGATGGCCTTCTGATTCTCACGCTCGACGATGATGTCGGCAGAGATATACCACTTGCCCCCTTCACGCTCCTTGAATTCAGTGATCATGACCTCGGTTGCGTAGGGTACTTCTTCGGTGAATTGTTTGAAGACGGCTTCGCGCACGAATTCGGCGACGAAGAACCTGTCGGTTTGGTCTGAGGCTATGTCTGTGTCGTACTGAAAGGGGCCTTCAGGCGCAAGCTCGCGCAGCATGCCCATGAGATCATCGACATACTTGTTGTCCCGTGCAGAGATAGCGATGGCTTTGGCAAAGAGTCCACTCTCGCGTGCCTGCTCCATGAGCGGCAACGCTTCCTTGCGGATCTTGACAGCGTCCATTTTGTTCAGCACAAGCACCGTCGGACGTTTCCGCTTTTCGATGATACCGGCCCACATTGGGTCGAGAATATTCCCGCGTTCGATGGCCTTGGGGGTATCGACAACTACACAAATAATGTCAGCTTCGTCGAGGGCTTCATCCACAAAGCCCATCATTGACCGCTGCAGACGGTACTTCGGTTTCAGAATCCCTGGAGTGTCGAGAAACACAAGTTGGGTATCATCTTTCGTATCGATGCCGAGCACTCTTCGCCGCGTTGTTTGGGGCTTATTCGTCACGATGCTCAGATGCATCTCCATGATCGCATTCATGAGCGTAGACTTACCGGCGTTTGGACGCCCGATAAGTGCGACTGTAGCGTATTTGGTCACGCAGCTTCTTTCGACGTTGGCTCAAATGTTACATCGGGGTGCGCTGCAACCCATGCGCGCTCGCGGTCGATGATCTCGCGCACAGCAGGCTTTAAGAAGATGTCTTCCGGCACGAATTGACACATCGCACGGGCAAGAATCACACAGGCTGCCTCGACGGGCATTGAGCGGTTGATGATAATGAGGCGCTGTTCCTTGACAAGGCATGCTCCACCGCGAAAGGTGCCCTGTTCGCGGCGCACCGAGTAGTCGAGTGACTTAGCAAGTGTCGTGAGTTCTTCGAGAAGCTTGTCGGCTTTCATTCTTCTGTCGTGTTGTTGTGAAGTGGACGCATCGTTGTGAACAGCACCAGCGTAAAACCGGAGAGCAACACAAGCGATGTCGTTATCCCAATAGCCTGATTTGAGAATCGAGATGAAAATACATTGATGATCTCACCAGGCTGAGCAAGGGGCATCCCCGTGTGGTAATCAAAGAAACTCCACAAGAGTAGGTCGGCGTCGATCACGAATGCCTGCGCAGGCATCATGATAACAAAAAGAATGGCCGACATCATCAGCCATCCGTGACGCTTAAACCATGCGCGTTGTAGCCACATGATCCCAAGCCCCATGATCGAGGCAACGCCAAATGCGATCGTTGTCCACATGCCAAGGCTGGTGTACAACCAAATCGTCTGCAGAAGGACTGGTTGACTGAGCTTTGGCTTAAGCATTACCGTACCTGTGATGAACGCGTCATAGCCAACGGCAAGACGCGCCACAGCAATGCCGAGCCACAGGGTGCCAGCAAGGACGAACAGCGAAAGGACAAGACGGGAGAATCGGGTAGCAAACATGGTTGTGTCGGGTGATGCACACGCAAGTTACGGCACACGGCGTATTTCCGGAACGACGTATCTGTTGGACACTAGCTTACCGAACTTCCCAATAGAGCTTCTTACGGAGCTCCTGTATCCAATCCTGTTCGAGTCGTTGACGCTTCTCCATCGAAGCCATCTGCTCAAGCTGCTTGTAGTCCTCTTCAAGCGTTGGATAGTGCTGTTTGAGGAACTTCTTACGCCATAGGATGTGGAAACCAGGCTTTGTTGGATCTGCCGCGTAGGGCAGCGGCTCGGTAACATCGCCATCGTTCATGGCAAGAATCGTTTTACGCATGTCTTCGGGCAACCGCTGCAGATCAATCTGTCCCATCGCGCCGCCGAATCCTTGCGTTTCCTTTTCTTCGCTGTACTTCTTGGCTAGGGCTTCAAAATCCTCGCCATTCTTCACTCGCTCACGAATGTCTGCAAGCTGTTTCTTGACAACCTCACGGTCCTCGTCACTCTGTCCAACACGAATAAGAATGTGTCTGCACGTAATGGTCTGCGATGTCTTGCCGATGAGCTGTATAACGTGCCAGCCAAATGGTGTCTCGATGGGCTGTGAGATCTCGTTTGCCTCAAGAGCAAAGGCAGCCGACTCAAAGGCCGGGACGAACTTGCCTTTTTCAACAGTACCCAAGTCTCCACCGTTGGCTGCTGAGACGGGGTCTCCGCTGTACCGACGGGCAAAGTCGCTGAATGAGCCCCCTTTGACGATCGAGTCACGAATGCGCAGCGCCAGCCCTTGAGCTTCCTTGTTCTTCTCCGAAGAAGCCGTTACATACTTGACGATGTGATAAAGATCGACACGATCGTTGATCTGCGGGATTGAGTCTTTATAGCGCGCAAAGAACGCTTCTACGTCGGAACGTGAAGCCTTGACTTCGCCGAACTTCTCACCTTGAATCTTCTCAACGAGTAAGCGCTTGCGGATCTCATCACGGAAGTCTTTCCGGATGCGCGACATGCTCATGCCGTAGAGATCCTCAATGCGCTTCTCAGATCCATACTGCTGCACGAGCATCTGAATCTGATATTCCATGCGTTGCGTGATCTCTTCATCCTGAACATCAACGCTGTCTTCAATGGCCTTGGTCACGATCAGCCGCTCATTGATGAGCTGATCAAGAATGGCCTTGCGAAGCGTTGGGTCTTTCTTGTTCAGTCGTGGGTCGCGTTGGGCCATAACCTCGAGCTGACCGTCGACGTCGGACTTGAGGATGATCTCACGTCCAACAATGGCCACGATTCCTTCAACGGCATCTTGCGCAGACACATGCAGAAGTGAGCACAGCAGAATCCCTACCGAGACAATCAATCGTTGTATGGAACGGGGCGAGTACATCATTTCTTCTTACCAGCCTTTGCAGGTGCAGCTGCAGGCCAGATATCATCGATTGCTTTGGTGTTGTAGACAACTGGATGACGCTGGCGCACGCCTGAGAGCCAGTTCTCTGTCAAGCGCTTTTGCAGCGCGTCTTGATATGCTGGAGCGATCTCCGAGATAGCACTTTCAAACGACTTCTGTTGCGGTGGAACGACACCTTCAAGCTTGATGAGGGACCAGCCCGCGTCGATCTTTACCGGACCGATCACATCACCGACCTTTGTCGTTGCTGTTATCTGCTGGGCAACCTTCGATGACTTTGGAGACATTGCGCTTGTGAAGCCCTTCTTGTCGCGCATGCCCTCACGTTGGGTATACTCCTGGGCAAGTGCTGAGAAGTTCTCGCCCTTGGCCAAACGACCCTGAATGATTGACAGCAGCGAGTCGTTGAGCACAAAGATCTCTGTGATATCGTACTTCGTTTCTGTCATCCAACGCGACTTGGTCGTGTCGTAGAATGAACGGGCATCAACAGTATCGAACTTCAGCTTACTCCACACTTCTTTTTCTTCAACCTTGAAGAGAAGGATGCCATCGTTGAATTCGCGCATCAGTGAAGCAAAGTCTGGGTAGTCGCGCTCAAGGTTTGTCGTCGCTTCATCAAGTGCAATTGGGTCTGTCATCTTGTTGATCGCACGTTCGAAGCCGGCACGATTGAGCGTAAAGCCCCTTAGGTCAGAGCGCTTGCGAAGCGTGTCGACGAATTGCTGCACAGAGTAACTGGTCTTGGAGAGATTGTAGAGTGGCTGCGGGAGCAGATCATCCATGATCGAGCGGTGCCACAGAGTGTCTTGCGTGTTGCGGTTTGTGTCGATCGAGATCAGAAGCTTAGCAAGGTTCACAACGTTCCAACCGTAGCCATTTGCCTTCTTCACAGAGTCGAGCACAAGACGCTTGTCTTCTTCGTAATACAGCCTGCGATACGAGCGCTTTGCTGCATCACGCTCCACGTACTGGTCAGGACGTTTCGTCGAATCACGAATGATGATGTGCGTGCCGAAGAGTGTGTTGACTTTTCCAGAGATCTGCCCATCCTTGAGATCAAAGATTGCACGCTCAAAGTCTGGCACAAGGCGTGAGTTGTTATTCTCCATGCCGCCTGAACGTGTGTATGGGGCTCCCAGGTAACCACCCTTGGCAGCAGATGTCTTGTCGTCTGAATATGCCTTAGCAAGATCCGAGAACACGTCTCCCGATGGCTGCAAGCCCCTTGCCGCGAGAGCTGCGTTCTGCGCTGCCGCCGGCATCTTCAGAATGCTGATCAATGAGTCGGCAAACTGCTGCGTGGCCATGCTATCACGCGTATCCTTGGGCTGGAGCAGGATGTGACGGAACTTCACAGACTCGCGTGGAGCAGAACGGAAGAGCTTGACGATGAAGTATCCGAAACGCGAGTAGATCGGAACTGATACGACCTGTCCAACAGGTAGGGAGTAGGCAGCATCCTCAACGGCTTTGATGATCGTTCCACCACTGATCCATGGCAGACGACCGCCGTTAGCTGCCGTCTCTTTATCGTCTGATGAATCACGGGCAACCTTGTCGAAATCAGCACCGGCCTTGATCTGCGCAATGATGCGCTCGGCCTTCTGGCGGCTAGCCAGTGTATCCCAGCCGCGTGTTGCCGGATCCGAAATGGCGCACAAGATCACGCCGATCTCGAGTTCGGTAAGCCTACGCTGGGCTAGCTCTTCGACGCGGCGGTTAGCAACGGCCTTGTCGTAGAAGAATGTTTCTGAAAGAAGTCTGCGGTTGTTAGCTAGGTCAACCTTGACGGCTGAGTCCTTGTCGAGCCCCCTGTCGCGGGCATCCTGAACCTTGAGGCGATAGTTCGTGTATAGCCGCAAGAAATCCAGTGCCGTATCCTTTGGAACGCTCGAGAGCTTCGTGTCGCGGCGTGTAAGATTCTTTTGGAAGGCACGCTCCACATCACCCAAGATGATGTTCTCAGAGCCGACCGTGGCAATGATGGTCTGGGATTGATCAACGGGCTTTGATGGACGCGTTTTCTTTTGAGCGTGTGCAGAGATCGCTGTAGAGCAGGCGATTGCCGCCAGGGCAAGGATGCGAAGACGAATCATCATGGCGTTATGCAACATGAAACAACCGTAAAATCAATGATGTAATGCGGACGGGTTTAGACGACCGGGTTGCAAAAATAGTCAGTTCAGGACGTCTGAACCTACCGTGTGGACGTCTCCAGCACCCATTGTGAGCAAGATGTCACCCTCTTGGAGGATCTCGCGAAGGGCCGCCGGCACGTCTGCAAGCCGCGGAACGTAGTGCACGTGTCTGTGACCTGCATCTCGGGTGGCATCAGAAATAAGTTTACCGGAGACGCCCTCGATGGGCTCTTCGCGGGCCGGGTACACGTCTGTCAGGATCAAGACATCTGCGTTGTCAAACGACGTGGCAAACTCGCGATAGAAGTCTCGCGTGCGGGTATAGGTGTGCGGCTGAAACACCGCCACGATGCGCCTATTCCAACCATTGCGAGCTGCCTCGAGCGTAGCCAGGATCTCCGTTGGATGATGCGCGTAGTCGTCGATCACCAGAATACCGTCGCGCTCGCCCTTGATCTCGAATCTTCTGTAGACGCCGCCAAACTCCGACAAGGCCTCGGCGATGGTCTCGGGCGCTACGTCGCATTGCAGGGCAACGGCGCAGGCTGCCAATGCATTAAGAACATTGTGTTCGCCCGGCACATTGAGGGTGATCTGACAAAGGGGCTTGCCGTGATAGTTCAGGGTAAACGTCGAGTGCTTGTCTTGGTAGGTGATATCTGTTGCCCGCACGTCGCACTGCGGCGTGGTGCCATAGGTAGTCACTACCCGCTTGATAAGGGGCATCACATCGCGCACGCCGGGATCGTCGAGGCAGACGCAGGCTGTGCCATAGAATGGGACCTTGTTTGCGAATTCGGTGAATGCGCCTTTGATGTCGTCTAGGTCTGAGTAAATGTCCAAGTGATCGGCTTCGATGTTCGTAACAACGGCGATCGTTGGCAGGAGCTGCAAAAAGCTTCTGTCGTATTCATCTGCCTCGAGGACGATCCAGTCGCCCTTCCCGAGCCTTGCGTTCGTGCCACCGAGCCCCTTGAGACGTCCACCTACAATGACCGTTGGATCAAGGCCTGCCTTCATCATAACCAGGCCGCACATCGACGTCGTTGTGGTCTTGCCGTGCGTGCCTGCAATGGCAAGCGTGTACTTCAGGCGCGAGACTTCACTGAGCATCTCTGCCCTGCGAATAATCGGCACCTTGCGCTCAAGTGCTGCCACGGTCTCCGGATTCTCCGTCGGACGCACGGCCGACGAATAGACAACCACCTCGGCGCCTTCAATGTTCTCCGTTGCGTGACCAATAAACACCCGGGCTCCCTGGCGCTCAAGGTAGGCGGTTGTCTCAGAAGCCTGCATATCCGAGCCCGAGACAACAAAGCCTTGGGAGAGGAGGATCTCTGCGATCCCACTCATGCCCGAGCCGCCAATGCCAACAAAATGGATGTTTTTAACGGAGGAGAAATTCATCGAGTATACATTTCTGGACGTCTGTCCGCGAAAATATCATTGATAGGATTGAAGCTCTTGGTGCGAGCCTCTGCGGGATCGAATTCAGCGATGATCACAGATGTTTCTGTGGCACCCGTCTCGGCAAGTGTTTCGCCGTTGGTGCCGTAGATGGCGCTCAACCCATTAAACGACACTGTCTCGCCACCGTTCTCTTCAGAGCCTGTTCTGTTGGCAACCGCGAGAAA
>CAZAGH010000063.1:0-1851 GCA_964484755.1 uncultured Melioribacter sp.
GGTACGGAGGTACAAGGTACGAGTTACAGGGTACGGAGGTACAAGGTACTCTGCCATTCCCGCGGAAGCGGGAATCCATCTAACAACCAAGCCAATAAAACCTAAAAAGGCGCATCGGAGATTTCCGATGCGCCTTTTTCATATCGAATCAATGATCTGCACGATATATCGTGCCGCTGAAATTATTTCCCCTGTGCTGCCTTGACCGCATCCTTCAGGGCCTGTGTGATCTCGTTGAACTTGTCGGCTTCTGCGCCCTTGAGGCTACCGCGCTGCATGAGTGTGAACATGTTCTGTGCTTGTTCGATCTTCATGTCGAATGTGATTGCTTCGTCGTCCTTCTTGCCGGCCTTTGTGGCTGACTCGATTGCGTCTGTAAGAACCTTGCGTGTGTCGAGGTAAGCGTCTACCTCTGTACCGCGGATCTCGATGCCACCCAGGAATTGAACGGAAGCCTTTACATCGATGACTTTCATCTTTGGCTTGATGCTCGTTGGTGTCTGAGCAGCTGGTGTAAGGCTCTGCGCCGAAAGCTCGAATGAGCCGATGAACATAACAGCGATAATCGCTGCAATTGTCAAATTCTTCATGGTTTTAATGGAGAATTAGTGGAAATACGTTGAATTGCTTTTAACTGTCGCAAATATAGCGGTTTTACCGCTCATATAATTGACGTAGTCTACGAGGGGGATATTGTAGGGGGCGTGATATGCCGTATGCGAGGGGGCATGTAACGACTAATAGAAGACTATAAGTCAAATACAAGCCAATGCGTATCGTTACATCTAACCCGGGATCGAATATTCATGGAGCGAAATCGCATTAACAAAGTCAGTTAGACACTGCATGTTGCTTTGTATTCAGTATTCGTTGAAGCGAAAGTCGATACACGACTGAAAAAAGTACTTGCGCACGTGTGAAAAAGACTTATTTTTGTCTGAGAGTCACATACGGATGGCAATAATTCGGTAGGCATGCAGCATAATTCATAACTGATCACGCTTCGGGGAATCTGCTCCCAATGGCAAAACGTACAACCACCAGAGTAACGCAGCGCGTCCTCCAGCAGGACCAGCAAATCGCGAAAGCGGTGCTGGGCCTCAAGGACTACAATCCTGCGAACAAGGAGTTTACGAGCCAGAAGTTGCAGGAAGCGCTGAAACAGGTAGAGGAAGCAACGGCAGCCGAACAGCAGGCTGCCGAGGCACTCGCGAAAGCGAAGGAACGTGCAGCAGCGCTCGAGAATGCATTCCATGAACTTGTGCTCGGCGTAAAGCGACAAGTCTTAGCGCAGTACGGCGACGATTCCGACGAGATCACGAGTCTCGGCATGAAGAAGAAATCGGAACGCAAGTACGGCAGACCTCGCAAAAGCGCGCAACCCGAAAAATAAAAATCTCGGCCCACGACATGCCAGGGGAAGGCATGCAGCATAGAGAGGAACATCGCATTTCTGTGGGAAGGATGCGAAACACAACGGTCGTCCATTGGACGACCGTTTGTGTTTTATAGGGGGAAGATGAGTGCCGAGTGCCGAACGTCTTTCCCGCGAAAGATCGTCACCCCCGCGAAAGCGGGGGCCCAGTCTTTTCGCAATCACGTGAGGTCCCTCGTCGCTTCGCTCCTCGGGATGACGCATCGTAGGCTTCGTTTATAATGGTCAACGGGTGCGCCTGCGGCGCGCCCGTTGACCTAACCCACCAAAAGCGACGCATGTTGCGTCATCCCGAGCGCCGAAGGCGCGAGGGAGCTCGCGTATTGTGATGATGGCGAGCTGCGCCGCAGGCGCGAGGGACCTCGCGTATTGTGATGATGGCGAGCTGCGCCGCAGGCGCGAGGGACCTCGCGTAT
>CAZAGH010000063.1:1951-5606 GCA_964484755.1 uncultured Melioribacter sp.
AATGATGCTGGGAAAAATGCGAGAACAACCTTCGTGCCTTTGAGTGAAGACAGTGTAACTGGCTTCATGTCTGCATCGAGAAGTGTGAAGTCTGGTGCTGTGGTTCCTACTTCGAGGGCCATGATGATCTCCGGGTAAAAAGAGTGATAAACGATGTTCTTCTTGTTGGACTGCAAACGTACGGAGGGTTGGTAACATTCTGACGTGGTGTGAAGTTTCCCTGTATATATTGCGACGCCAACATCGAATTGTAAACTAGGGGAGACGCTCATGGCGTTTGAATTACGGTTTCGTAAAGATATTTCACAGCTGCAAAGCGATGCCGCTCACAACACAGAGCTGAAGCGCACGCTTGGTCCAGTAAACCTGATCAATCTTGGTATTGGGGCGATCATCGGAGCGGGACTCTTCTCGCTCACGGGTATTGCCGCTGCTGAGCATGCCGGACCAGCCGTTTCATTGTCGTTCGTGATCGCTGCCATTGGTTGCGCGTTTGCCGGACTCTGCTACGCCGAATTCGCTGCGATGATACCTGTTGCCGGTAGCGCTTATACATATGCGTATGCGACAATGGGCGAGCTCTTTGCATGGATCATCGGCTGGGACTTGGTTCTTGAATATGCCGTTGGTGCTTCAACAGTAGCCGTTTCGTGGTCTGCCTACCTTGCGAAGTTTCTCGCCTATTTCAATGTGCATTTGCCCACGGCCATATCGATGTCGTATTGGCAGACGCCGCCCGGGTCTACGGAGCATGGCCTTGTAAACCTACCGGCTATGATTATCGTGTTTGCCGTATCGCTGCTCCTTATTCGTGGAATTCAAGAGTCGGCTCGTGCGAACGCCTTCATTGTTGGACTCAAAGTAGCTGTCGTGATCATCTTCATCGGTCTGGGCTTTGCCTACATCAATGCTGACAACTACGCCGAGTTTATTCCTGCCAACACTGGCTCATTCGGTCACTTCGGATGGAGCGGTGTTCTCAAGGCAGCAGGTATGGTGTTCTTTGCCTTTATCGGTTTTGACGCTGTTTCGACGGCTGCTCAGGAAGCGAAGAATCCACAAAAGGATATGCCTATCGGTATTCTTGGCTCGCTGATCGTCTGCACGATCCTCTACGTACTCTTCTCATTCGTGATGACTGGCGTTGCTAACTATAAAGAGTTCGCTGGTGTTGCGGCACCAGTTGCTGTTGCGATTGAAAAGATGGGCGTGTCGTGGTTAGGACCAGCGATCAACCTTGCAATCATCGCTGGATACTCCAGTGTGATCCTTGTGATGTTGCTTGGTCAGTCCCGCGTGTTCTACACGATGTCAAAAGATGGTCTGTTGCCAAAGCTTTTCTCTGATACTCATCCAAAGTTCAAGACACCATGGAAGTCGAATCTGCTGTTCGCACTTGTCGTGAGCTTGTTTGCTGGCTTTGCGCCAATCGCCCTCGTGGGTGAGATGACGTCTGTAGGTACGCTATTTGCCTTTGTGGTTGTGTGTGCAGCCGTGCTGATTCTGCGCTACAAAGAACCGAACCGCGAGCGTCCGTTCAAGACACCACTCGTGCCGCTGATTCCAATTCTTGGCATACTTTCATGCGGTGCGTTGTTGGTTTCACTCTGCGTGAGCGATTATCTGCACGCAATGCGTCTCGTCGTTTGGCTCGCAATCGGCCTTGTCTTCTATCAGTTGTATGGTAAGAAGCATTCACTTGTTCGTAAGGCGCAGGCATGAGTTTCCGCCGTTCACTCGGACTCTTTGACTCTACAATGATTGTCGCCGGATCCATGATTGGGTCCGGCGTTTTCATAGTTAGTGCAGATGTCGCACGTACCGTTGGCTCACCAGGAATGATGCTCGTTGTCTGGCTTGTTACGGGGCTTATGACGCTGATCGCAGCGCTCACGTATGGAGAGCTTGCCGGACTCTATCCGCATGCTGGCGGACAATACGTCTACCTGCGCGAGACGTTTGGCAAGCTGCCGGGATTCCTCTATGGCTGGACGCTCTTTACGGTGATTCAAACGGGCACCATTGCAGCAGTGGGTATGGCGTTTGCCAAGTACACCTCGCAACTTATACCCGCGCTTGGAGAATCGAATGTGTTGGTTTCTGCAGGCCCCCTGCATGTTAATGCCGCGCAGGTCTTTGCAATATCGAGCATTGTATTCCTCACGTGGATCAATGCGCGGGGTGTTGCACTTGGCAAGCTGATACAAAACACATTTACATCAACCAAGATCGTAAGCGTTGTTGCCATTGCCGTTGCCGGCATTGTATATGGATTTAGTAGCGGTACGTTCTCTACGCATATGTCTGCTCTATGGACAGATGCTGTTGCGCCTGTTGTACCGCAGCTCACAGCTGATGAGTTCAGTTCCTTTGGTTTTGCTTCACGCATGGGGATTCCGTTCCTCGCTGCGATCGCTGTAGCCATGGTTGGCACGGTGTTCTCGAGCGACGCATGGAATAACATCACGTTTGCTGCAGCAGAGGTGAAAGAACCAACCAAGACGATTCCACGAGCACTCTTTATTGGTGTAACGCTTGTGACAGCGTTGTATCTGCTGACCAATCTTGCATTCGTTGCTGTCATGCCCATTGTACAGGATCCGCATGGCGCCACTGCATTTGAGCGTGGCATTGCCTTTGCAACCAACGACCGCGTTGGGGCGGCTGTGGCTGATGTGATCTTTGGAGGCCCCGGCGCGATCATCATGTCGGTGCTGATTATGATCTCAACGTTTGGATGCAACAACGGAATCATCCTGAGTGGATCTCGCGCCTATTACGCGATGGCCCAAGACAAGCTGTTCTTTGCCAAGGCGGCACAGCTCAATGAACGGGGCGTACCAGCATACTCACTCTGGATGCAGGCCCTCTGGGCAAGTGCATTATGCCTCAGCGGTAAGTACGGAGACCTGCTGGACTATGTTGTCTTTGCGGTGCTATTGTTCTACATCATGACCGTGCTAGGAGTCTTCAAGCTGCGCATCACACAGCCCCTTCTCGAGCGTCCAATCAAAGCCGTGGGGTACCCGATTTTGCCTGCTCTCTACATCGCAGCAGCACTTGCAATCTGTGTCTCATTGCTCGTGTACAAGCCCAGCTACAGCTGGCCAGGACTGATCATCGTGGCCATTGGGATACCGGTGTATTACGTTTGGAGTAGGAGATAGGTACGGGGTACAAGGTACAAGGTACTACTTGATGATTGTCAAGGGTTGGTTCATTGACTGATCGCGAGTCTTAACAACGATCTGGTATCTGCCTGATGTTGCATCGCTGACATCGAATCCAATGCTGTGTGAGCCCCCTGCGAGCATGTCGAAGTTCTGTGTGCGGACGATGCCGCCTGTCATGTCGATGATGTGGATTGCCACAGGTGATTCGCTTGAGAGCTGCAGATCAACGTTAACAAATGTGGTGGCTGGGTTTGGTCCAACGGTGCAGTTGATCGATGTCGGAGCGAAGCCTTCTGCAACGTCGGTTGTCAGGACGCTTGCAATGCGCCCCTTGCCCATCTCATGGTACGAACCACTGGCGAGTTGACGCAGGGCCAAAGTTTTGACCATGTACTCGAGCGTACCGTCGTTCACCAGCGAGTCTTTGTAGGCAAGGGCTGTGATCATCTTTGGCGTGAGTTGCGTCCACTTCTTCGTGCCGG
>CAZAGH010000063.1:5706-9429 GCA_964484755.1 uncultured Melioribacter sp.
CCTCCAACAATTGGCTGATTATTCTGAGAGATACGGAGTCCGTAGCCGATGGTCTCACCAAGGGCCATGTGATGGATGTACCAATGTGGACGTCCCGACCAGCCACATGTGAGCACGCGTGGATTTGAGGCGAGTGTTGCACGCATGAAGTTGTTCTTGGTATCCCAGTCGCCAAAGTAACTGCCGAACATCATCGTAAAGACAGCGTTGACGGGCTTTGTGGTCATGTCTGTTGAGTTACCCACGCCCCCTGCAGAAACATCTGTACCGCCGCCACATCCGTAGGCGAGCAGGTAGACGTTCGGTCCGGCGAGGTCGGTAAAGATGTCGCCAGCACGCACGGTAGACTCGCCACCGAATACGGAAAACGTACGCCATGCACTTGCAGCGAAGACCTCGCCATACGTGCCGAAATTATCGTCGATAACACCTCCGACGGCAACATTCCACTGATTGCTGCGATACTCATGGTTCTTCTTGAAGTAGCCACGAAGCAGCTCAAGTTCGCTCTTGGTAAAGGCTGGTAGATTGTAAAAATCGATACGACCAACAGGGATATCCACGTCGGTGCTGAACTGACTCTGGTCGAACTTGCCATCGCCTGGAACATTGTTATTCACCGGACGGCTGGTGTTGGCCTGGTTCGCGATGCGGTCTGTGTAGTTTCCATTGTGATCACCATAGATGCCGTCAGCAGGCCATGCGCCGGCATGATCTGGGTGCCCGTCAGGTACAATCGTTCCAGAGTAGGGAACGGCTACACGTCCAACGAGGACAATTGCGCCGAGATCTGTTCCAGCATCCCATTCTTCCTTGACAACTGCACGTGTCTGCTTTACAGCATTCGTATCAAACTTCTCTGCGCGCGGTACGTTGCGAAGTGTAACATCCCATCCTTCGTTCTCGAGGTCGGCTTGAAACACTGTAAGCTCAGAGGACAGGGCAGAGCGAAGTGTCTCATCGACAAGAACAAGTGCCCTTCCCCGAGGCGCTGGTGGCGCTTGAACACCTGCATGGATGTAGCCCGTTGCATAGAACTGTACGGTCTTTGGCGGAGTGCTTGCATCGGTTTTGCTAACAAAGCGCAGCAACCGATACTCATATGATTCGCCTACCTTGACATCGGTATCTGTCCATGACGTACCGCCCCCTGTTACTGAGTCCTTGATCGCAGCGGGGAACCTGTTGGTTTCCTTCGTCTTCCTCCAGATGTAGACTGTTTGCTGGTTTGCGTCCTTTGCCCAGGTCAGGGTGATTGCCGGCGCTGGCAGCTGCGTGACCGTTGCAGATACCATGACGGCGAACTCTTTCGGACTCTGTGCGTGAGCCGTCTCGGATAGTACTAGCATGAGCACAATAGCGGAAAACAGCGCTGAGAAGGAGTAGCAGAAACGGGTCATATCGAGAGCCCAAACGTGTGTAAAACAGGTACGCAAAAATTACGACGAAACCCGAGTCTGTGATGACCCTTGTTCGTATCTTTTCCCTGGCAAATTCTTCTGAGGGGAACGCTTATGAGCGCATTGTTCCGCATTCTTATGCTGCTGGTGTTATCAATGTCCGCGACGGTCCTGCGGGCGCAGTTTCCAGCGGGTTGTGATACGAGAAAAGAGTGTGTCGGGCAAGCTGTATCGCTTACCGTGACAACTGGGCGTAGCCAGCACTTTATCGAGCTGTCGAAGAACCCTATCAAGATGCGTCAGACTGCGCTCACCTTTGAGCTCTGGGCAAAGATCGATCGTCAAGCAGGACAGCGTCAGTACATAGGGGGCCTATGGGGTCCGAATAGCGACTTTAACGACGTCTTTGTTCTCTACATCGATCAGAACGATCAGCTAACATTTGAAGTTAACGGAGATGATGGCCCCCTTCAGTCGGTAGACAATACGATAGCCCGAACGGACGCTACAGGGCTCTATGGTGCTTGGCACCACATCGCGGCAGTCTTTGATGGATCTACCCAAAGCGTCTCAATTTATCTGGATGGTGTCCTTGCAGTTGGACCTGTTCGTAATGCGACACATCCGGCCAACTATTTGCGTCCACTTGATCGTGGAGACTTGCCTCTGCTGATTGGTTCGTTCAACGGTGTGGCCGACAATGCAAACCTGAACCGCACACTCAAGGGCATGGTTGACGAGATCCGCATTTGGGAGCGCGCACTGGACTCGGCAACCATCTTTTGTCAGAAAGACCGCTCGCTGAACGGCAACGAAACAGGACTTCGAGCCTATCTGCGGTGCAATGAGTCTGTAAATAACATTACATCATGTTGCGATGCTACCGGCAATGGATTTACTGGTCTGTTGCGCTCTGGTGCTTCAAACCAACGCTCCGACAGGGCAGTGCCACGAACACTGACTGTTGTGCCCCCATCGGTGAAGGATACTGTTAAGTGCGACTCCGTAACAACGTGGACATTTACAATCAACGATACGGCGCCGTGCGGAAGTGCTGCAGCCCTCGTGATGCGTGGTCCCGATGCTGCGAAATTCAAGGTTAACCCAACATCGATCACGCTGCAGCCTGGTGTTCCGGTGACGGTTACCCTGACATACACAGGGACAAACGTTGGACAGTTCATCGACACACTTGAGATACGTCCAACCAACCGCTGTGGTCTGCCGAACACGCAAATCAAACTCGATCTCGTGCGTATCACAGAAACCGGCGTTACCCGTGGCTCGCTCACCTTTGATACGTTGTGGGTGGGATGCGTCGACAAGACCTACATCGACTCTACATTTGAGATTTGCAATACGTCGAACCTCGTCGGTCAACCCCGCACCCTTACAATTCAAAGCGTGCTTGCGAAAGAACCGAAGAGCTATCAGGTCATTGGTGTCACGTGGCCAATCTTACTGCCTCCGGGTAAGTGTACCACGCTGGTCGTGCGATCCTTTGTGCGTGATACAACAGCAGACTACTTAGACACACTCGAGATCAAGACAGATGATCGCTGCCAGCGCACTCCCATTCGCATGCCGATTATCGGCCGGACGCAGGAAGTGATCTCCATCAGAAACCCAGGTGGAACACGGCGTATTGATACCATGCGGTTTGAACCAACGTGTCCGGGCCTTCTGAGTGCGCCGCAGAACTATGTCTGGCAAAATCTCACGCTAACGCCAATGCAGATCGACACTGTTATCGTGCCCAAAGACTTCACACATTACCGAATTCGTTTTCCCGCCATTCTTCAACCCAAGACGGGACAGTCGCCGATTGCCGTCCGGTTCTTGCCACGTCAGCCTGGTGTAGTATTCGATTCGATCATCATCAGAACCAGCATTCAGGGGTGTAAGATTGAGAAGAAGATCTACGTCACGGGTCGCGGACTTGATAACAAAGTTGAATGGTCGATCAATGGCCTCGTTGACTTCGGCAATGTGATTGTTGGCCAGCAGAAAACGATACAAGTGCGCGCACGGAACAACAGCAAGTTCGATGCTTTAAGCGTGGCGCTCTATGTTGAGCGGGGCGAGTCGTTTGCGTTGCTCGGCGGCACTGGCAGGACGATTCCTCCGGGCGATTCCGTACTCATCCCTATTACATTCCGTCCGACGGATTCGCTCGATTACATCGACAAGCTGTGCTTGTTTGAGACGCGGTGTTACACGGTTGACTGTATTGACCTGCGCGGCAAGGGAGTTCTTGAGACCTTCCGCTTCCAGCCCCTTGTCATGGAAACACAGAATGTGATTTCTTGCCAGACCCGGGAGG
>CAZAGH010000064.1:0-4746 GCA_964484755.1 uncultured Melioribacter sp.
GGTACTGATGCGGTGATGCTAAGCGCAGAAACGAGTGTTGGCGCTTACCCCGTTGAAACCGTGCACTATATGCGCACGATATGTCAGGAAGCAGAGTCGATGCTTCTTAACGATGGAGTGCCGCACCCGCATCTTCAGATGCCAATCGGCATCAACCGCTCGAATACCGAATCGATAGCCGTTGCTGTGTATCACATCGCTGAAGAAAAGCGAGTGTCTGCGATCATCAGCCTTAGCTATAGTGGTGAGACTTCTCGCCTGATCTCGAATCAGCGTCCTAAAGCTCCGATTTTCTCCGTCACCACAGACCCAGCCGTTGCTCGCCGTATGGGGCTTCTCTGGGGAGTAACTGGCATTGTGATCGAGCAGCTCACCAACACCGATGAGACGATCGACTACATAAAAGCATCGCTGCTGAAGGAAAAGCTTTTTCCTCCAACAGCGACGGTAGTGTTTACGATCGGGCGCCCCCTTGTAGGACGCGCCCGAACGAATATGCTTTCTCTTGAAGTGCTGGGTAAGTAACCCACTTACTCCTTACCTGGCGTGCGCGACTTCGGAGCTTCGCCAGCTTCGTTCTTTTCTGCGTTTGGATCTGGCTTCAGAACGAACTCTGCAAAGTTTGTACCTGTGAGGTACTGCTTTGCTGTCGCGAGTACTTGTGCCGGCGTAAGGTTCTTGATGAATTCATCTCGCAGATAAACGTTCTTGTAAGGCTCGCCGTCGGCATCAAACTGCGACATCACCTGCAACCAGAAACGGTTCGTCTTCATACCTGTCTCACGTTCCTTGGTCTGGATCTCACGAACCTTAGCCACAAGTGAATCTGGAACTGGCTTGGTGCGAAGCGCCGCCATTTCCTTCTTGACGGTTTCAACGAGTTCATCAACTCGGTCGGGATTACAACTAAAGATCACATTCACTGAATACTCCGGCTCGGGGATGCGCTCGAAACCTGGCTGCACAGAAACGAAGTATACGCCGCCCTTTTCTTCACGCATTTGCTCACGAAGCTGGATTTCCATCACTTCGCATGCGGCGATGAGATTGTAGCGGTTCTCTGGTGTGTAGACAAATGGTCCTGTTGTCGAGAGAGCCACATAGCTCTTGGCATCAACCCCCTTATAGACAGTCTTCGTGTATTGACCTTTACGCGTGCGCATGCCTACGTCCTTCCATGTCTCCTTGGAAGGGGCTCCCGGGATCGACGCGATATACGTTTCGCAGAACTTCTTGAGCGTATCCTCATCAAAGTTGCCCACGAAGTAGAACGAGAATTCGCCTGGATTACTGAATCGCTGCTTGTAGAATTCAAAGGCCTTGTTGAGGTCTACCTTATCGACATCCTCGGCCGACATCATGCGGGCGCGTGGGTGGTTGTTCATTGCAACAGCCATAACGGTGTCGAAGAACGATCCTTCTGGACTCTTCTCCTTGTTCGCAAGGTCTGCCTTCATCTTTGCTTTCCATGAAGCAAAGGCTTCTGGGTCTTTACGCGGGCTCACAAATCCAAGGTGCAGGAGTTCGAAGAACGTACGCAGATCCTTTGGTGCAGCACCGCCATTGATGCCCTCTGATTCCATGCCAATGTTCGGACTGATACTTACCTTCTTACCATTGAGCACCTTCATCAGATCGTTCGTGCTGAAGGAACCAATGCCCCCTTCATCAACAACATTGGCAGCAACCATGTTTGTGAAGTGCTCTGCTTCTGGAGCAAGGGATTGTCCACCCCAGCTGCGTGCCGTAAAGATGATCTCATCATTCTTGAAATCCGTCTTCTTGTAGACAACACGTGCACCATTCGAAAGGATGATCTCCTTTGCGCCAATGTCTGCAAGGTCCTTACTGCTTGTAATCTTGCCCGGTGTCGGAACACTTTCCATAAGGGGCTTTACAGGCACTGCATCAACATAGGCCTTAATGTCTTTGGCATCGATGGCTGCGAGAAGATCCTTCACCTGCTGCTCTGTTGGCTTCATAAAACCATTGCCTTCTGGCACAGAGATCATCACAACGCGATTTTCCTTGGTCATCAAGTCCTTAGCAAGGGCATTCACATCGTCGAGCGTGATCGCTGGAACAAGCGCTTGGTAGGTGGCCCATTCAGCTACGATACCCGAGACCGTTTCGGCGGTAAGAACGTGACGTGTGAGTTCATCAGCAAACTGACGTGATTCCGATTTGTCACGTTCGTTATAGTATGTTTCCATGCGCGACATCGTCGATGTCTTCGCACGCTCAAGTTCGGTAGCCGTAAAGCCATGTCGCTTCGCGCGCTCGCACTCTGTGAGAAGCGCGTTGACACTCTTCATGATGTTCTTGTCGCTGGCCGTTGCAGCAGCGTAGGTAGCGCGCGTCTGACGTACAAGATTAAACTCAGCGATGACTGCTGATGAGAATGGTGGTGGGTTCTTGCGTGTGAGCTCAGAAAGACGTTGGTTCAACATTTCCGAGACCATTTGCTTAGCAATCATGGTCTTGTAGTCTGCATACGTGCGCACGGTATCTGCCGAACGCTTGACCATGATAGCTACTTCTGCAGCAGGGAGTTCTGGATCAGACGCAACAGAAACAAACGTCTCGGAATGCGACGGCACAAGAATCGTTGGTCGTGCCTGATACTTTTCACCAGATGAAGGGGGCGATATAAAATGCTCCTTCAGCGCTGCTTCGATTGCTTTTGGATCGGCATCACCAACGGCGATGATCGAGAAGTTCAGCGGATTGTACCACGTGCGGTAAAAGCGACGCAGGTTGTCCGCTGGTGCGCGCAGCAGCACGTTCGTGTCGCCGATCACATCCCGCTTGACATACTTGGAGCCCCAGAACATGTACTGACGGTGTTTTTCTTGTACGCGTTCGTTCGCGCCGCGACGCAGGCGCCATTCTTCTGTCACGACACCGCGCTCGTCGTTGATGTCCTTGTCGCTGTAGTTCACATATCCGGCCCAATCGCGCAGCACTTGGATCGAACGCACAAGGTTGTCCTTCTTGTCCAGAGGTACTGTGAGGAGATACACTGTCTCATCAGCATTTGTGTAGGCATTAAGGTCAGCACCAAAACGCACACCCATTGATTCAAGAAAGTTTACGAGTTCGAGCTTCGGAAAGCTTGCCGTGCCGTTGAACGCCATGTGCTCACAGAAGTGGGCAAGACCGTTCTGATCATCGTCTTCGAGAACCGCACCAGCGTTGACAACGAGCACGAGCTCGAGTCGGTTTGCTGGCCGTGCATTCTTCATGATGTAGTACGGAATGCCATTCTCCAACTTGCCCTTGAGCACATCAGGATTAAATGGCACCTTGTCCGTGAGAGAAATCGGCTTTTGCGCACTGAGTTGCAGTGCACAAAGCCCCATGAGGATCAGACCGAAAAACCGGCGGATCATAGAATCTCCTGAAACTTATCTGGTTGTGTTCACGTTCAGACCGCAAAGCTACGGTGAAGGTTTCTGATTCTTCCCGTAGGTTTGCGCTGATACTTCTCACCATCTGTACGTACTTCTATGTCGCACGACGTTACCGGCATCTCATTCGACCTGTCAGAAGAGCAAGAGGCACTTCGTGCCCACATCAGGTCATTCGTCGCAGAAGAGATCACTCCAGTAGCTCTGGAATTCGATGAATCTCAAGAGTTTCCGCACGAGATCTTCCGCAAGCTCGGAGAGCTTGGATACCTAGGCATCGTTATTCCAACGGAATACGGTGGGTCTGGCATGGGCTACATGGAGTATGCACTGATTGTTGAGGAAGTTGCTCGTGGATGTCCAGCTATCGCGCTGGGTGTAGCAGCCCATAACGGACTCTGCACAAGCCACATCTTCCGATTTGGAAATGAAGAGCTACGTCAGAAGTACATCCCACGTCTCGCGGCAGGCCAGACCATGGGCGCATGGGGACTCACAGAACCAAGCGCAGGCTCTGATGCAGGGGGCACGCAGACAACCGCCGTTCGCGATGGAGATCACTACATCATCAACGGTGCAAAGAACTTCATCACGCACGGCAACGTGGGTGATATCTGCGTCGTGATGGCCGTTACGGATAAGACCGCCGGCAAAAAGGGCATCTCTGCGTTTGCCGTCGACAAGTCAATGACGGGCTTTTACGGCTCAAAGAAAGAAAACAAGCTTGGCATGCGCTGCTCGGATACAGCAGGCCTCACATTCGACAACGTGCGCGTACCAGCATCACACCTTATTGGCAACGAAGGCGAAGGCTTTGTTCAAGCCCTTCAGATCCTCGATGGTGGACGTATCTCGATCGCAGCATTGAGTGTAGGTCTTGCACAGGGTGCCCTCGAAGCCGCCTTGAAGTACAGCAACGAACGCGTTCAGTTTGGGAAGCGTCTCAACGAGATGCAGGCCATTCAGATGAAGCTTGCCAAGATGGCCATGGAAGTCGATGCAGCTCGCCTGCTCACCTACAAGGCAGCATGGATGCGCGATCAAGGCATGAACTTCACCGTTGCAGCATCACAAGCCAAACTCTATGCCTCAGAAGTAGCTGTCCGCACAGCAGAAGAGGCCATCCAGATCCACGGCGGCTACGGCTATGTGAAGGAGTATCCTGTCGAGAAGTTCTGGCGCGACTCCAAGCTCCTGACCATCGGCGAAGGCACCAGCGAAGTCCAGAAGATGGTCATCGCGAGGAACCTCATCGCGGCGCTCTAGGCTCGAGCGCTCGCCCGTCGATCCCCGGCATCTCGATCCCCAGCATCTTCCCGAGTGTGGGTGCGATGTC
>CAZAGH010000064.1:4846-5989 GCA_964484755.1 uncultured Melioribacter sp.
AGGAGGTCCGATAAGCGAGGTAATCACCGAATCAACAAACGACTTCATGTGTTTCTTCGAGATACGTCCCGCGTCGATCTCGGCGCGCTGCTGTGCTGGTTGCTTCTTGATAAGCTCAGGAATGGGCGCAACGCCGTGATCGGACGTCACGACCAGGACATACTTGTTACGTCCAATGCGCTTATCGAGATGATTGATCAGGCGCTCCATGGCCAGATCTGCATGCACGTAGAGCTCCTGAATCTCACGGCTATCCGGACCAAAGACATGTCCAACATAGTCGGTGCTCGAAACGCCGATGCACAGTACATCTGTGTGTCGATCCCTTCCCAGCTTCTCACGGTCTACTGCCTGTATTGCAGCATCGAAGAGCACATTCATGCTAAAGGGGCTAATCAGAAATGACGCAGCGAACTTCTCATGTGTACGTTGCGGAAGCACATGCGGAAACGTTGTTCCACCGGTAGGGTACGCCCCTTCTTCTGGTACACTGTCGACCGCTGGATTCAAACCCACGAACTTGGTGGATCGCTCAGGAATGATGGTTGTCCACGGACGGTTCTCACATGCCGCAATCGAATCACGCACGCGAGCATTGAGCGCGCGCAACCACGGTGGAGTAGGATATGCGGTGCTGGTCTCAAACATCAACGACTGCGCATCAAACCACAGGCAGGCATTGGCGCTGTGTCCTGACATCAATATCGCTGCTCTATCCTTGAGCGCAAGGCTCACCGTCTTTGACTTCGGGGAACGTGCGCGCAATGCATCACTTAGTGTTGGCACCTTGAGATTTCGCGCACTGAACGATGTCGAATCATCGCTTACACAATACCCGCACGTAAGCTTAGCCCCATCGCAAAAGTCATTCCCCACAATCCCCGTCTTGGCTGGATAGCATCCAGTCAGCAATGTTGCATGCCCGGGTCCCGTGATGTTGCTGGCATGACGATAGTAACACTGCTTATAATCAGCACCCTCGCGCTGCAACCGAGCAAAGCCCCCTCCCTTCTTCGACTGATAGAACGGAGCAAACCTCGTTGCAAAGTCGCCCCGCATTTGGTCGAAGGAAACGACGACAATGAGAGTTGGGGTACGAGGTACAAGGTACAAGGGACGAGGGACGAGGTACGAGGGACTAGG
>CAZAGH010000064.1:6089-9263 GCA_964484755.1 uncultured Melioribacter sp.
AGGGACGAGGTACGAGGGACTAGGTACAAGGTACGAGGTACCAGGTACAGGGGATGGAGATGCCGTTAACGGAATGGAAGGAATAGCGCAGCAAAAAACCACGATAAGCAGAGTTGCTAACGTAGAGGTTGACCTAAGGTACATACGACAGGATACTGTTTGCGAGGATGATAGAATCCCGCTAAAGCGAGAGTGGTACATGTGGATCAACCACAAATGTACCTAGTACCTAGAACCTTGTACCTTGTACCTAGTACCTTGTACCTAGTACCTTGTACCTTAGTACCTTCTTCATCACAGCTGCCCCATCGCCCTCATCATGTTCGCAACCTCGAAGGCCTCCTTCTGGTTGTAATCGGAAGTAAGCTTCTTGTGATTGATAAGGTCGATGATTACTCCTATACCGCAGAAACCGAGCGTTAGGAAGTACAAGACACCCATGCCCATTTGTCCGAGTACGAAGCGATTGATACCGGCAATTCCCAGAAAACCCACGAGTGTAAGGAGCAGGATCATCGTAGGTTCTTTGCGGCGTGAGCGGTACATCGAAGCGAACATGCCGGCCTGCATGTCGTTCATGGGCTCCATGAGCATGTGCAGATACATCATTTCGTCGGGTTCTGCATCGGGGATGAGCTGTAGTACGTTAGCCATTATTGTTCTCCCAGGTGTTATTGGCTCGTTCTTGGCGAGCAAGATGAATAATTCTTCCGATAAGGATTGCCACGGTGGGCAGGGCAAGCGGATGGGCTAGCCACGATTCGACCAGTTCGCCCCGTACGAGGTGTCCGATTGAGGCGCCGAGTCCGCAACCGGGACAAAAATCTACCCCTAATGCCTTTGGAATACAGATACTTACGCTGTTTTCCAGCGAGGGGGCAAGCAGGACTAAGGCCCCAAGGCCTATGATCCACATCCATGCTTCTCGAGAGCGTAACATCGTGTCTTCCGTAGTGTTTAGGTCTTGTCAAATACGCCGATTTGACAGTGAAAACAGACCCAAGGTTTCAGGGCAAAGAGCAGGTTCTTGTGGAAATCTCCCTAACCCATTTGATTCATCGCCCATTAACCCGTATATTGCGAGCCCTTTTTCTTACAACGTCAACAAAACGTATGTACGCAGTCGTAGAAATTTCAGGTCAGCAATACGCAGTCTCTCCAAAGCAGACGATTATCGTTCCGCTCATGGATAAGAACGTAGGCGACAAGCTAGAATTTACCAACATCTTACTTGCCAGCAACAACGGTAATGTGTCTGTTGGAGCCCCGTATATCAAGGGTTCTGTATCAGCTACGGTCGTGAATCATGGCAAGGGAGACAAAGTTCTCGTGTTTCACAAGAAGCGCCGCAAGGGCTATCAAAAGCTCAACGGCCATCGTCAGAAATTCACGAGAATCACGATCAACGACATTAAAATCTAAGCGAGTAGAAACATGGCACACAAAAAGGGCGGTGGTTCCACCAAGAACGGCCGCGACTCAAATGCAAAACGCCTTGGCGTTAAGAAGTTTGGTGGACAGCAAGTTATTGCTGGCAACATCATCATTCGTCAGAACGGCACAAATGTTCACCCTGGCAAGAACGTAGGTCTGGGTCGTGATTACACGATCTTCTCCCTCGTCGACGGCGTTGTGAAGTTTGAGCGCAAGGACAAGACACGTCTCAAGGTTTCTGTTTACCCAGAAGCAAACTGAGTTCGTGCAATGTCTTGAACATTGAACATTCCTAAACGCCTCCTTGTGGGGCGTTTTTTATGCTCGACATCATTTTCCCACAAGCCCCTTTACATACTAGCACACCTATGAAAGCTCCCGTTCGTGTTGCCGTTACCGGCGCCGCAGGCCAGATTGGCTACAGTTTGCTTTTCCGCATTGCAAGCGGTGAAATGCTTGGCAAGGATCAGCCAGTAATTCTTCAGCTTCTCGAACTTACACCAGCCCTTCAGGCGCTGCGTGGTGTTGCCATGGAGCTCGAAGATTGCGCATTCCCACTTCTGCATGGTATCGTGCAGAGCGATGATCCAATGGTAGCCTTCAAGGATGCAGACTATGCACTGCTCGTTGGCGCACGTCCACGTTCAAAGGGCATGGAGCGCAAGGACCTTCTCGAGGCAAACGCGCAGATCTTTACAGTTCAAGGCAAGGCCCTGAACGCAGTAGCAAGTCGCAACGTCAAGGTTGTGATCGTTGGCAACCCTGCCAACACGAATGCACTCATCACAGCAAAGTCTGCTCCGGATCTCGATCCAAAGAACATCACAGCGCTGATGCGTCTTGACCACAACCGCGCACTTTCGCAGATCAGTGCAAAGACGGGTGTGCACACCTCAAACCTCACGAAGATGACGGTGTGGGGCAACCACTCTGTCACGCAGTATCCAGACATCCACCAAGTCGAAGCCAACGGCTCCAATGTATGGTCAACCATCAACGACCAACAGTGGCTCGAAGACAACTTCATCCCAACGGTTGCTAAGCGTGGTGCAGCGATCATTGAAGCACGCGGCTTCTCATCAGCAGCATCAGCAGCTAACGCTGCCATCGAGCACATGCGCGACTGGGTACTTGGCACACCAGAAGGCGACTGGACAACGATGGGCATCCCTGTCGATGGCTCGTACGGCATCGAAGGCGACGTGATCTACGGTTACCCAGTTACTTGCAAGAACGGCATCTACACCATCGTGCAGGGCATCGACATCAGCGACTTCTCACGCGCCCGCATGCAAGCCACCCTTGACGAGCTCCTCGAAGAGCGCGCCGGCGTCCAGCATCTGTGGTAAACAACTTGTAGGGGCGAGCCGGTGGCTCGCCCGAATTGAAGCAGTAAAGGGTGAGCCGATGGCTCGCCCTTTTTCGTAAGGGTCGCAGCATGCTGCGACCCAACGATCGATAGATAGATCGCACATCATCGCAAATACGTGAGATCCCTCGCGCCTGCGGCGCAGCTCACAAATCATCGCAAAGGCGTGAGGTCCCTCGCGCCTGCGGCGCAGCTCACAAATCATCGCAGAGGCGTGAGGTCCCTCGCGCCTGCGGCGCAGCTCACAAATCATCGCAAAGGCGTGAGGTCCCTCGCGCCTGCGGCGCAGCTCACAAATCATCGCAGAGGCGTGAGGTCCCTCGCGCCTGCGGCGCAGCTCACAAATCATCGCAAAGGCGTGAGGTCCCTCG
>CAZAGH010000065.1:0-8894 GCA_964484755.1 uncultured Melioribacter sp.
CCGGATACTCATCCTCGGCTGGGAGGACAGAACCAAAAAGAGAGGTAGACTGCAGTATGAGCAGCACAACAACACTACGTACGTTCATTCTTGTCTCATTCTCGCTCTTGTGCCTGATGATCGAGGATCTTCGCCCTGACGTCATGCGAAGTTCTGCAATCTGCCAGGTCTCGAACAAGCATTTCACACCGCTCGATGCGGATGTTTTGGATACGTCGCTGGAGTTCTGGAATAACATGTGGTGCGACACTCAGCTGCCGAATACCAATTCCCAAGAGAACATCAGTAGCGGTGAGCTGTGCTGCCATCTCGCCGCAAACGCTAACATCGACAGCATGTGATGAGGACGCATCAACGATCATGCGCATCAACCGGATCACCGATGGATGAATACAGTCAAACATGTTCGAAACGAGCTCATTTGTGCGGTCAGCCGCCAACGTATACTGGGTAAGGTCGTTCGTGCCGATCGAGATAAAGTCAACATACTGCGCAAGCACATCTGCCATTATCGCAGAAGCGGGTGTTTCGATCATTATGCCCACGGGCAGATCAATCAGCATGTTGCGCTCATCTTCAATCTCAACTTTGCAAGCATCAATAATCTCGCGTGCAGCAATGACCTCCGCATACGACGTGATCATCGGCAGCATAAACTTTGTTCGACCATTCTGAGTGGCACGAAGGATAGCCTTGACCTGCTCTTCAAAGATTCGAGGCTGAGCCAATAGAAAACGAATTCCTCGAAGACCAAGTACAGGGTTCTGCTCTGTATAAGGAGAATAGCTTCCGAACTTATCGCCACCAATATCGAAGGCACGAAATGTCACAACACCACGCGTGCAACTATTGAGGATGCTCTCGTACCATTGTTGCTGCTGCATACCTGAGGGGAATGATCCGTCACCAGAGAGCATCATTTCAGTGCGCACTAGGCCGATGCCTTGTGCTTGATACTCATGCGCCAATTGAGCTGCCTGAGGCGTATCAACGTTTGCAAGTACGTGAACTTCGGTTCCGTCTGATGTTGCTATCACGCCCTGCACGGGCATGCGCTCCTTCGACAACCGGACACGATCTTGATCGAGCCGATGCCGGTATTCATCCAGTTCAGTTTCAGTTGGATCGACAATGCAGTACCCGGCATACGCATCAATGATCACGTTGATACCACCTGCGATTGTCGTGACTGCGTTGCGCAGCGAGACGATTGCCGGTAGGCCCAGATCACGCGCAATGATCGAAATGTGGGAGTCTACACCACCCTCTTCAACGAGGAAGCCCAAAGCCCCCTGTTGAGCAACACGATACATGTCGGCTGGTGTAAGTGTCCGAGCAACAACGATCATCGGTTCTTGCATCGATTCAGCAAGGTCCTGCGGCTGGAGTTCAGCGATCAGGTGCTCTTGTACATGCTCAAGATCGGCGGCGCGATCGCGAATCAACGAATTTGTTGACAGCATCATCAATCGCACTTGCTTACCGAACTCATTGGTAACAGCATCAACAGCAGACTCGCCCCGCTCAATGCGTACTTCGATGTCTTTGGCAACAATGGGATCACTGACGATCATCGCATGCGTTTCAACAATCGAGGCTAACGTCGGTGAATTCTGTCGAGCACGTTGTGCAACTCTCGTGAGCTCTTGCTCGATACGATCCTTCGCAGCGCGAAACTCAGCAAGTTCAACTTCGGGAGTGCGTACAACGGAGAGCTCCTCACGCCGCTGATGAGCAGTCATCACGAAAGCTCGGCCGATCGCAATACCAGGCGACGATCCAAGTGCATGAAGGCGCGGCACGTTAGTCCTCTCCAAATCCGGACGAGAACATCTCACTCAGTACTTCGGCGGCACGCTCTTCATCAGAACCGTTTACCTGCAGCGTTACTGTGCTGCCATGCTCTGCGGCAAGTGTCATGACACCGATGATGCTTTTGGCGTTCACATGGAAGCCGTCTTTGACAAGGTAGATATCACTCGAAAAAGCTGCCGCTGCCTTGACAAGCATAGCAGCAGGACGTGTGTGCAGTCCAGCACGATTCATCACGGTAAGTGTCTTTTCGATCATCGCGGCCTACCCCTTTCCTTCGATTCCAGCTGCCTTGCGAAGTCGGTTAATGAGTGCATCATTTGCGAGCACCGATTCGTCACAAAGTACCACAATAGTTCGTGTCTGCAAGGCATCTGCACGGCGGAATTCATCAAAGAGTGTCACGGTGGAAAGTAGACGCACATCATGATGCGAAAATTGCTCAAGGTAGCTCGCCGGAACCAGCGCAATGGTAACCTCACGATGCTGCTTGAGCAACGATAGTGCCTCGTCCATTGAGTAGCTCAACACAACCGAAGCGGAGGGCGAGTAATGACGGTACTTCACTCCGGGAGATCGGACAATGCCGTCACGACCGTGCTCATGTGTGCGCAACACGTCTCCACTCCATTGATCCTCGAGTTGCCTTTGCGAAATGGCACCCGGACGCAAGATGCAGAGCGCATCGCCGATCATCTGCACAACGGTGCTTTCTATCCCATGCTCGCATGCTCCACCGTCGAGAATGTACACTTCCTCTCCAAGATCCTCCTGCACATGCTCTGCGCGGGTTGGACTTGGCTTGCCGGAAACATTTGCACTAGGAGCGGCTAGGGGGCTCCCTGCTGTTCTGATAAGTTCGAGGAATACGGGGTGAGACGGCATCCGGATGGCCACCGTGTCGAGTCCAACAGAAACGGCCTGCGGCACATCCTCGGAGGCCGGTACAACAATTGTCAGCGGTCCAGGCCAGAAATGCTTACCAAGCATCTCAATTGCGGCGTGGCCCAGATCTGTAGTGAGTTCACAGGCTTGGCTGATTGACGCGACGTGAACGATCAACGGGTTATCGTGAGGGCGGCCCTTGCGCTGGAAGATCTCAGCAATCGCTTCTGGATGGCGTATCGACCCCGCCAAACCGTAGACAGTTTCCGTCGGGACACCAACGACGCCACCAGTCTGGAGGATCCTGGCCGCGGCAGCTATGTTCTCACCTGTTGGGGCATGGATCATACGGCAAGTATAACTCTCCCGCGGCATGCCAGATACACTGTGTAGTTTTGCGCCATGATTCGCCCCGTCTCAACATTCCTCGTTTCACCAACGATTCCGCAGTCTCTGCGACCACTCGTGGCCATGTCGCGCAATTTTGGGTGGTGCTGGGACATCGATGCAGTGGCATTGTGGGCATCGATCGACCGTCAGCTCTGGAATGAAACGCATCACAATCCCGTGCTACTACTCCAGAAAGTGTCCCATGCGCGGCTGATTGAGCTCACACATGACGAGGACTTCCTTGCGCGCATGAGGTCCGTCTATGAGCGCTTTGAACATTACACTGCACAACCATGTGGGACTTCCATCGCCTATTTCTGCGCGGAGTTCGGTCTGCATGAAAGCTTTCAAATGTATTCGGGCGGACTTGGAGTTTTGGCCGGTGATCATCTCAAAAGTGCCAGCGATCTTCACGTTCCGCTGATTGGCGTTGGACTTCTGTATCAAGAAGGCTACTTCCGTCAATACCTCACCGAGAACGGCTGGCAAAACGAGCAGTATCAGGAAATGGACTTCCATGCTCTGCCGATCGAACCAGTTACGAATGCAGACGGTAGCCCATTACGTGTGTACGTTGACATGCCCCTTGGACGCTGTCATGCGGCCGTATGGAAGATCTCCGTTGGACGAGTAACACTGCTAATGTTGGATTCGAATGTCGACGACAACCATCTCCCAATCCTGCGCGATGTTACCGACAGACTCTACGGCGGCACTACTGATACGCGCATTATGCAGGAAATGCTCCTTGGCATAGGGGGCATGCGGGCACTCGAGGCCATGAACATCTTTCCCGATGTTTGCCATATCAACGAGGGTCATGCAGCATTTTCGATGCTCGAACGCACACGCCTGTTGATGAACCGACTTCACGTACCATTCCGGGAAGCATGGCGCGTGATGCAGTCAAGCACCATTTTTACTACCCACACACCAGTGCCTGCCGGTAACGAGGTCTTCGATGTAGCCGTGCTTGACCCCTATTTCCGAGCCTACACATCCTCAATGGGACTCGACTGGTCCTCGTTCCTTGCTCTTGGCCAGGCACGTGGTAGCTCACCTGAAAAGTTCTCCATGACCATCCTCGGCATCCGTGGATCGTCCTTCCGCAATGGTGTCAGTCAACTGCATGGACACGTTGCACGTGAGATGTGGCATGGTATCTGGCCTGGTTTCCCAATCGACGAAGTACCCATACATGGTTTGGTCAATGGGATACATACGAAGACCTGGGTGGCTCCGGAGATCGCTGCATTGTACGACACCTACATTGGCCAGCAGTGGCGCTCGGAGCCGTGGCTCGCATCGTCGTGGCAGGGGGCTGATAGCATCCCCGATGAAGCACTGTGGATCGCACATACGACGAGACGACACCGTCTGATTGATGGTGTTCGCAAACACATTATCGAAAAACACCATGCTTCGCTGACCCAGAAGCAAGCGTTGACGATCAACGAATGTCTACAGCCAGATGCGCTCACGATCGGGTTTGCACGCAGGTTTGCGACATATAAGCGTGCAGACCTACTTGCTCGTGATATGCAGCGCCTTTCCCGCATCGTACGCAATGCCGATCGGCCCGTTCAGTTCATCCTCGCCGGCAAAGCTCATCCAAGAGATGTTCAGGGAAAAGAGCTCATTCAACGAGTTCACCAGGTGATTCGTGAGCACGACCTCGAGCACAGCATTGTCTTCTTGGAAGACTACGAAATGGACGTAGCACGCCTGCTCGTTCGTGGTTGCGATGTCTGGCTGAATACCCCGCGCAGACCACATGAAGCCTCGGGGACATCGGGTATGAAGGCGGCGCTCAACGGCGTTCTACACTGCTCCGTTCTTGATGGTTGGTGGGCCGAGGCCTATAACGGCCGAAACGGCTGGGCTATCGGACGGGGTGAGATGTTGGAAGACGAAGAGCAGGACAATGCTGACAGCGCTACGCTCTACGATATCCTCGAATACGACATCGTGCCCCGTTTTTACCGTCGTAATGAGTCTGGGATTCCACTCGAATGGCTTGCCATGATGAAGGAAAACATCAGTTCAAATGCATGGCGTTTTGCTGCCGAGCGCATGGTTCGCGATTACACCGAGCACGCCTACTCAACTCTGCATACCAGGGGTGCTTCGTTCATGGCCGACGACTGCCACCTTGCCCGCGAACTTGTCAACTTCGAGCATAAGCTTGCCACGTCGTGGCATGATATTCGCGTCCACGAGGTGGTTTCACATACCGGACCGCATTCGCACGTTGGAGATCCAATTCATGTTGATGCACGTATCCATTTGGGCCCCTTTGCACCGAGCGAGATAACAGTCCAGCTTATCAACGGACCAGTGAACGCCAAACATGAGATCATGCCGGAGACAACCGTTACGATGGAGCTCGTATCTGTTGATCATCACCTTGCACACTACACTGGAAAAAGTGTCTGTATGTCCAGCGGATACCATGGCTGCACCGTGCGTATTCTGCCACAGCATCGCGGTTTTGCAAATGCTGTCGAACCTGGATTCACTGTCTATCCGTCATAGCGCATGAAACTTTCTTAAGTTTCGATGCTTTTACACGATAATACACCTTCGATTTTCAATCAGATATACGTCCCTGGAGACATCCATGATCCGTTCGACACTGCTTATCGCCCTTGCTCTTTTGGGAGTAGTAGGTGCAACAGCGCAAACGAGTTTTGTCACGTTCCTTCACAATAGCCCAGATCCGGAGCTGCGGACCGTTGACATTTACATCACGCAAGCAGGCGTAACATCAAAGGTCGAAGATGTCTCATTTCAATCGGCCGACAACCTAAACTCCGTTGCCATTTTCGGTGATATAGAGCTGGTAATCGGTGTGGCACCAGCTTCGAGTGTCGGTCTGGGCGATGTGGTTCTCGAGCACGCCTTTACTCCTGCACCTGATATGGGCTACATGGCCATTGTGCACGGTGTTCGTGACCCATCAAAGTACGCCTCGAACCCAGACGGCAAGGCCACCAAGCTTGCCATCACGTCGTACGCTGTCGAGAATACAAACAGCGACCCAACGAAGACCGCTGTCTTCTTCTTTCAAGGGGCAAGCGACCTCGAGAAATGTGACTTCTGGATTCGCGGAGGAGCCAAAGTAGCGGCTGCGAACCTTGCATTTACCGACCGCAATACAGCAGCTGCAATCGTTGAACGCAAGGTTCTGACCATTGACTGTACAAAGCCTGGAGACAAGTCAAAAGTGTTGGCCTCGTTCAGTGTAGACTTCGGCACACTGGCAAGCTCAGTCGTTGTGTGTGCAGTGAGTGGATTCAAGACCCTCGAAGACAATAACAAGAGCACAGATACTCTTGCACTGCTTTCCGTTCTCGAAGACGGCCGCGTTGTGCGCTCGCCCCTGATGGCCGGCTCGCAGACCTGCCGTGTGCAGCTTGTTCATGCGGCAGCAGATCCTGCACTCACCCAGGTCGATGTCTATGTGAACGGCGTACGTGCTGCAGACAATCTTGCATTCCGCCGAGCAACAGGTTTTGTGCCGGTCATTGCCAACACTCCGGTTGTTGTTGGATTTGCACCAGCTGCATCGAATGCATACAAGGACACTCTGCTCACGATAACGCTCGATCCACTGCGTCCATCACGGGCATATACAATCGTAGCATCAGGCGTTGCCGACACAGCGAAGTTTGCCAAGAACCCAACGGGATTGTACACTGGGGTGCGCCTCACGGTTGTTGACGGAGCACTTGAGCAGTCACCATCGTCGAAGACCGCTGTTCGTGCTGGCCACTTTGTCACGGACGCACCAGTGGTATCAATCAAAAGCACCTCTAACACCTACGCCTCAAATGCGAAGTATGCCGACGTCAATCCAGCCTACACCGAGCTCGAGCCAGCAACAGACACGCTGTGGCTCACAGACAGCGACGGCAACAAGATCAAGGGCTATGTGTTTGACCTTCGTGGAACAAACCGTGCTACACTTGCATTGGCCACAGGATTCCTAAATCCAGCAGCGAACAATAGCGGAGCAGCGCTAAAGCTCATCCTGGTTGATGCGAACGGCACAGTCAATGCCTCGCCTGTCGAGGTTGAGCCGGGAGGCAATACATCTGTTCAAGAAGATGCACTGATGGCCCAAGGCTGGGTGGTTGGTCCAAACCCAGTATCCAACGAACTGTCTGTGAGCATCCCAGCCCTTGATCAGGCAAGCCCCTTTACCTATGCTCTCATTAGCACGACAGGCCAGCGCATGCTTGCCGGAAGCTTTGAGCAAGCCAATGGCAAACAAGCACTTAGCGTCAGCGTAGTTCAGATTCCACAGGGATCATATAGCCTGGTTGTTACAAGCTCAAACGGCAACCTGATTGGAACATGGGGCGTGACAATTACACGCTAACTTTTTCCTATCTTTGCGGTCCTCTTTGGGACCACAATGTTTGAATCACTAAGCGATAAACTCGAATCCGCTCTACGGGCGATTCGGGGTCAGAACAAGCTGACGGAGCAGAACGTCGACGAAGCGTTGACGGAAGTCCGTCGTGCGCTTCTGGATGCCGACGTCAATTTCAACGTCGTCAAGAAGTTCATCGAGGACGTTAAGGAAAAGTCGCTCGGGATGGAAGTTAAGGGCAATGTTTTGCCCGGCCAGCTCATGATCAAGCTGATTCATGATGAGCTGGTTTCTCTCATGGGCTCATCAAAGACGGACCTCACACGCGCACAGCAAGCTCCAACGGTCATCATGGTTGCCGGCCTCCAAGGTTCCGGTAAGACCACGTTCTGTGGCAAGCTTGCCAATTCGCTAAAGAAGCAAGGGCGTCTTCCCTTGCTCGTAGCGTGCGACATCTACCGTCCTGCTGCTGTCGACCAGCTCAAGACGCTTGGACAGAGCATTTCCCTACCGGTATTCTCGAAGGAAAATGCAAAGCCATCGGAGATCGCTGAAGAAGCGATGACGTACGCGCGCAAGTTTGGTCGCGATACGGTTATTGTTGATACAGCTGGCCGCCTTACAATCGACGAAGAGATGATGAAGGAGGTCGAAGACCTTCGAGATCAGCTCAAGCCGCATGAGATCCTCTTTGTTTGCGATGCCATGACGGGTCAGGATGCTGTCAATACGGCACAGGCTTTCCATGATCGCCTTGAGCTCACGGGTGTTGTTCTGACAAAGCTCGACGGCGATACACGCGGTGGTGCGGCACTCTCGATTCGTGCTGTGATCGGCAAGCCGATCAAGTTTGTTGGTGTTGGTGAAAAGATCGATGCACTCGAGCCCTTCTATCCTGAGCGAATTGCTTCGCGGATCTTGGGCATGGGCGATATCGTTACGCTTGTTGAGAAGGCTCAAGCTCAAATTGACGAAAAGGAAGCTGAGCGTCTCGAAGAAAAGCTGAAGAAGAATGAGTTCACATTTGAAGACTTCCTTGATCAAATGAAACTCATTAAGAAGATGGGGTCTTTGCGCGACCTTCTGGGAATGATCCCGGGTGTCGACAAGGCATTGCGCGGAGTCGAGATCGACGACCGTGCGTTCGGCCGTGTGGAGGCAATCATCCTCTCTATGACAAAAGAAGAACGGAGCAATCCACGTCTGCTCAATGGAAGCCGCCGCAAGCGTATTGCTAGTGGTAGTGGCACATCGATACAAGACGTGAATCGCCTGATCAAACAGTTTGAAGACATGCAAAAGATGATGCGTAACATGACGAAAGGCAAGATGGCGAACATGATGGGTGGTCGCCTTCCACAAATGCCGTTCGGAATGAAGCGCTAGTCTACTTTTTTCACTTACCAAGTTCTAGGAGAACATCATGGTA
>CAZAGH010000066.1:0-8573 GCA_964484755.1 uncultured Melioribacter sp.
GTGAACTCGAATACATTATCGATAAGCTCTTGTTCCGAGACTTCCAGAGCCCCCTGCTTTGAACTTTCAGCGATGAGGTAGCGCAGCTCGTCCGGACTATGCACATCGTGCTCTCCGGCAGGCTCGATGCCAGCCATTCCGAGCATGGCATTGGACATCCAGTTTAGCAACGCAATCACAGGGCTAAACACGACATAGAATGCACGCAGTGGAACTGCCACAGCAAGCGTCACAGCTTCCGAGCGCCTGATAGCATAGGTCTTTGGCGCCATTTCGCCTACAACGATATGCAGTACCGTGATGATGGCAAATGCAATCACAACAGAGATCGTGTGCAGATACTCGGCGGAGAGATGAATATTGAGCGCTGTTGCCGCTTGCGAGACTATGCGAGCAACGACGCTTTCGCCAATCCAACCTAGACCAAGGGATGCAAGCGTGATTCCAACCTGACAGGCGCTGAGATAGGAGTCGAGATGCTCAAGAATATGCTTTGCAATGCCGGCAAAGAAGTTTCCTTCTCTGGCCCGAATCTCAACTTGAGACGTACGCACCTTGACGATGGCGAACTCTGCTGCGACAAAGAATCCATTCAAGACAACGAAGAACAACGTAAGTGCTATATCACCAAGCATGAAACGAATATAACCTATCGCAAGTGAGAGTATGTCTGGGAGACGATGCGCCGCTCGAGATGGTGTGAGAAATACAGCGATAAGATCGATTCAATCTCGAGTTTATCCGCTTCGCCTATTGGAGACCACTGCCCCCTTCGCGACGTATACATTGCTGCATACGCGCTACGCGTCATCTGCACTCCAATACCCGCAGGAGCAACACTCCCATCGGTTACATCGATAAACACCGACGGCTGCTCAAGGGGCGGCACAAACTGCAACCCAAACCCCATCACCTCGGCTAGTCTGCATCGCATTGCGACACTAATGCAATAAGCATGTTCTTCTGGTGCTGCATCGAGTACCTCAAGTGCCTTGCGCAGCAGTTCAAATACATCTGGTTCTGCTTGCTCCTGCGCCTGCGTGCGAATGATTGCCTCACACATCATCAGTCCAGATTGCAGATGTTCCAGCGTTGTGAGATGACGACGCTGCGTGATCGACTCTGCCTGCGATAACGTGTGCAGCTCCTTGTTCTTCCCATGATAGATCGTGCATCGGCAGTGTGAAAGGGGCTCAAGTGCCGCACTGATCGTTGACTTCGTTGTACGAACCCCCTTGGCAACAACGGCAACTTTCCCGAGCTCGCGCGTGTAGAGCGTCACGATTCTTGACGAATCGCCATAGCGTCGGGAATGCAGAACGATTGACTCAGCGGAGATGATCACGGCGCAACCTAATGATCTTCGTAATCAACGCAGCAGGAAGGGACTCGTCGAGTGGGAATTGAATAGCCCCCTTCGACCACACAAATCCATCAAGCTCTTCCTTGATGGCCTCGATACCTTTGCCCGTCGGGTAGAAACCGATATGGTGTGCGTATGCCGCATAATAGATGAGCACGCCCTTCGCCACCTTATAAGCCGGCATGTTGTAGCTGATACACTCTATCGCATCTGGTGCGTGTTTCTTGATGAGCCTGCGCAATTGCTGGAGCTTTCGCTGCGTCAACGGTGGGAACGTCTCGATGTAGGCGTCGACGTTTTCAAAACGTGGCATGATGCATCAAGCTTTTAAACAAAAAGGCCATACTCGAAAGTATGGCCTTTTTACCTTTTTGAGCTCCGCAGCAGGGACTTGAACCCCGGACCCTCTGATTAACAGTCAGATGCTCTAACCAGCTGAGCTACTGCGGAATGAGGAGTGCGAAATTAACACTTCTTTGAAATCTACCAAGTTATCCGCGTAGTGCTTTCTTCAAAAATTCTACGTCTTGGCGGACTTTCTTATCCGTGTCGATGTAATTCAGGATCTGCTGACAAGAATGCAGCACCGTTGTGTGATCGCGTCCGCCAAAGTGCATACCGATGCTCTTGAGCGATGTCTGCGTCAGGTTCTTTGCTAGGTACATCGACATTTGACGTGCCAATACGATCTCGTGCTTACGGGTCTTTGCCGAGAGAAGTGCCGTATCGATGTTGTAATACGTAGCAACTTCTTTCTTGATCTCATCAATCGTAAGCGTGCGAGAATTCCCGGCGCTTGAGATACCACGTACGACTTCTTTTGCAAGATCCAAGGTCAGGTCGCGACGGTCCAACGATACCTTTGCAAGGATGGAGATCAGGCAACCCTCAAGTTCACGGACGCTGCTTGTGACGTGCATACCAACGTACTCGAGAATGTCACCAGGCAGATCCATGCCCTCTTCCATGCTCTTCTGCTGAAGAATCGCAATGCGCGTCTCAAGGTCAGGGGGCTGAATGTCTGTCGTAAGGCCCCACTGGAATCGAGAGATCAGACGCTCGTCAAGATCTGCAAGATCTTTAGGCTGCTTGTCCGATGTCAGGATAAGCTGCTTGCCGTCTTGATGAAGGGCATTGAACGTATGGAAGAAGTTATCCTGCGTCTTTTCTTTCCCGCCGAGGAACTGGATGTCGTCAACGATCAGCACATCTACACTGCGGTAGAAATTCGTGAACTCCGGTACCTTGTTCGTCTGGATGGCGTTGATGTACTCCATCGTGAACTTTTCAGAGTTCGTATACAGAACCTTGGCTTGTGGATTGCGTTGGAGAACGCGATTACCAATGGCCTGAACAAGGTGCGTCTTGCCAAGCCCCGTTGGACCGTAAATCACCAGCGGATTGAACTTGGTCTTGCCGGGATTGTCAGCTACCGCGATGGCAGCCGACGTTGCAAGCTGGTTGTTTTCTCCACGGATAAAGTTCTCGAACGTGTACCGTGGGTTGAAATACGTGGGATAGTGCGTTGTACGGACAGGCGCCTGCGTCTGAGGTTTTGCCTCGCTGAACGGAAGCGATGGCTGAACACCACCACGCAGTCCAGGCAACTTGACCGTCTTACGATCCTGCGACGTGCCACCGTCATCAACGACAACTTCAAACACAACTTTCGCCTTCGGCCCCAGGACACGCTGGATGGTCTTTTGGAGGAGGTTCGAATAATGCTGCTCGATCCACTCATAGAAAAAGTGGCTCGGAAGTTCTAGCGTGAGCTGGGTACCATCCCATTTCATCGGGCGCATCTTTTCGAACCATGTCTTGAAGACTTGATCAGATACGTTGTCACGTACGATATCAAGACACTGACCCCATAGTCCCTGTGCGTCCGTCAAGCTTTGTTGCGATACTCGTGTCGTGCTTTTATTCATAGTCAATTAGTATGTCCTACCGTAGTTGTCTCCCCCCAACTACCGTCCTTACCTTCCCCGACTGCGTAATCCTGCCGCAATCATAGGCAGGGGATGCGAATATCCTCTCCTACGTCATCTCTCACAAGCAAAAAATGTGGTACCTGTGAATTTTTTTCACTTGCGAATGTCCGAAAACATATTAGGCACAACATGTGCGTATTTTCGCACCGCAATGATGCAAAAAGATCCAACGCAGAAGGCATGAGTACAGCAACCCAAGAGCCAGGCAGGGAGATGGGGTTCCTCGACCATTTAGAGGAACTACGGCGTCGGCTATTGTACTCTGTATACGGCCTACTGGTGGCATGCTGCATTGTTGGATACTTCGGCGATGAGATCATGAACCTTGTTCTGCTGCAGCCTGCTGTGCAAGCAAAGGTCAAGCTGCAGAACATCGAGCCGTTCGGGCAGACGTTCCTGTACTTCAAGGTCATCTTTCTGACGTCCATCATCGTCGCCTTCCCCTGGGTATTGTATCAGATCTGGTCGTTTGTTGCGCCCGGATTGTACATGACGGAGCGCAAGTGGGCACTTCGCATAACGATACTTACCAGCATTTGCTTCCTCCTTGGAGTAGCTTTCGGGTACTACTATTTAATCCCGAGTATGCTGGATTACGTCAAGGACTTTGCGAATCCGAATATCGAGAACAATATTCATGTCGGCAGCTATTTCAGCTTTCTTGTCAACATGATGCTAGCCAGTGGGTTGATATTTGAACTTCCAATGGTCACCTTCGTGTTAGCACGTCTTGGGATGGTCACATCAGCAACAATGACGAAGTATCGTCGGCATGCTATTGTTGTCATCCTTATTCTCGCCGCGATCATTACTCCCTCCCCCGATCCCGTAAGCCAGCTCATGGTTGCTGTGCCACTCTGGATTCTCTACGAGGTTAGTGTGGTAGTTGCCCGGATTGTACAACCTAAACCGGCAGTCTAAGCCTCGTATCCATGAGTTCACACAGCATATCGTCGATTAGCACACCCGTTGCGGACGAGATTGAACGCTTTGAGTCGTACATGCGCGACCAAGTTCGTTCGCGTACTGCCCTGCTTGACACGGTAGTGCGGTACATCATGAAGCAACGCGGCAAGCGCGTGCGTCCCGCGCTCGTATTCCTTTCAGCGGGCCTCTGTGGCACGATCAACGAGCGCTCGTTTGTTGGTGCAGCAATGGTCGAGCTCCTTCACACGGCCACCCTCGTACACGACGATGTAGTCGACAGCTCAGATGAACGCCGCGGTGTTGCCTCGATAAATGCTGTGTGGAAGAACAAAGTAGCGGTGTTGGTCGGTGACTACTTCCTATCAAGGGGCTTACTGATCGCTGTAAACACCAATGAATTCGACTACTTACGCGTAACCAGCGAAGCCGTGCGCCGCATGAGTGAGGGCGAACTCTTGCAGATCCAAAAGAGCCGACAAAAAACGATCGATGAGGAGACATACTTCCGCATCATCTCCGATAAGACCGCTTCGTTGATCTCCACATGCTGCGAGGTAGGCGCAATCAGCGTTTCGGACGATCCTTCTGTTCGCACGGCTCTACGTGACTACGGGGAGCTTGTAGGACTGGCATTCCAGATCCGCGACGATGTGCTAGACTACACCAGTAGGACCATGATTCTTGGGAAGCCGGTCGGTAATGACATCCGCGAGGGGAAGATCACCCTGCCTCTGCTTCGAGCGATGCAGAATGCCGATTCCAGCGAATCCAAGAAGATGGTCGCCATCGTTAAATCGAAAAAGGCCGACACAAAAGATGTCAAACGCGTGGTCGACTTCGTGACCAGCCACAACGGCATCGACTCTGCCCAAGCTACCGCCTTCGACCTCCAACAACAGGCGAGGGAGAAAATCGTCGTATTCCCAGATTCGCACTACAAAGAAGCGCTCATGGACTTTGCTAACTTTGTCGTGACGCGAACAAGGTAATACACGTTATTCGTCGAGGTACACTATGAATATGCAACCACACAATGCGTTCTCGCAAGCTATCAGCGCGGACGCGATTCGCACATACGTGCAACGCGTCTATGCGTGGATGGTCGGCGGACTTCTCCTGACCACTGCAAGTGCGGCACTCGTTGCATCGAGCGAAACACTTCAGGCGGCCATTTTCGGTACACCGCTCGTCTGGGTTGTGATGCTGGCACCTATCGCCATGGTGTTCTTTTTGTCGGCCCGCATCGATCGTATGCAGCCTAGCACGGCAGCCGGTACGTTCATTGCATACGCCCTCACAAACGGCCTGTCCTTCGGTTCGATCTTCCTTGTATATGATCTTGGCAGCATCTTCCAAGTATTCCTGATCGCTGCCGGCATGTACACGGCCGCTGCGGTGTTTGGGTACACAACAAAGCGCGACCTCACTGGAATGGGTTCATTCCTTTTTATGGGGCTCATCGGCCTGATCATCGCATCAGTCGTAAATATCTTTCTCGGTAGCGGAGTTCTTGAGTTTGCTGTCAGTGTGATCGGAGTGTTGATCTTTACCGGTCTTACAGCATACGAGATGAACAAGATCAAGGAACAAGCCATCGTGATGTATGCGGGCGAAGGGCTTGCCCACAAGCGCGCAATCATCGGCGCTCTGTCGCTGTATCTGAACTTCATCAATCTGTTCCTGTATCTGCTGCGTTTGTTTGGCAACCGCGACTAATCGTCCCGACCCTTCTTTTGCTGTTGCTGCGATTGAACTATTGCAGTCCAACAGCATCCTTGAGGCTGCGCAGCTTTGCGCATCCGGTGTCGAACACTACCCAGACTACATCGGTGGCTATATCCTTCTAGCCTCCGCCTACGAATCACTTGGCCAGCATCATGATGCGCAGGTGATACGTGAAGCTCTCCATGCTCGCTTCCCGGGACTACCAATCCTGAAATCCTACGTTCAGGCGGCGCACACTGCGATGCCCGAGCCCGAAGTCTTGGACGCTGCCGAATACGACGAACCGCAGATCGACAAAATCTCGGAACCGCTCAATGATGTCATTGTCGAGCATTATGTTCCAGAACCAGCCGATCTCTACGATGAAATCGTTGAGCATGCTCAAGATGCCGCAGGTGATCACATTAACGTCATTATCGTTGAAGAAACTACGGACGGGGGTATTGACGAAGAACTGACCGTCAATCGCACCGATGATGAGTTTGTAGAGATTGCCGTCGAGGAACAGCATGTCGAGGAACGCGAAGAAGAGCTTCTAGATGATGATGCAATTGTGCCCTTCGAGCAAATCATCGAAGACGAAGTCCATGATGTCCTGGTAGAAGACATCTATTTGGAAATCGTAGAAGCTCCTGAGATCAACGAATCTCTTGACGTCGAGGACAGCACAACTGAACCACTCTATATCTCGCACCCGAATGTGTTACGGTTGATTGAGATGGCTCCTGTGACAACAGATAATCGCATCATCCGTAGTGCCAGCGTACGTCTTATTCCTGGATTAGAGTTTACCAGCCTTCGCTTCGAGGGTGTGCGTTCTCGTGGTCGACGTGAGATAACGTCGTTACTCGACCCACCTGCATTTCGAACCTTCCACCAAATGCGCCGGCCTACTCGGTCAGCGGATACTCCAGAAGTCCGTAAGAAGCCCGTTACACTGGAGGAATTGGCTGCTCGACTGACCGATGCACGGCTACCCAAAGCGCCCGCAGTTGAGCAGGAGATCTCCAAAGAGGACTTCAGCGCGCAACAGTCCCCGATCATCATTACTGAAACGATAGCGCGCATCTATATGCAACAAGGTTCATACGAATTGGCCATCGAGGCTTTCAAGAACCTACAAAAGCAGAAGCCAGAAAAACACGACGAGTTTGACAAGCTCATCAAGGAATGTGAGCGAAAGCGTACGTAAACCGCTATGCTCATCTATCGCTACATCCTGCGCGCTCACATAGCCCCCTTCGTCTTTGGTACGTCGGTGATCATGGCACTGTTTCTCATCCAGTACATGATGCGCTGGGTAGACAAGCTTGCCAGCAAGGGGCTCGATGCTCCGACGATCATGCAGTTTCTTGCACTGAATCTTTCGTGGATCGTCGTGCTCGCAATCCCCATCGGTGTGCTCTTTAGCACGATCATGGCCTTCGGTGCAATGTCGAGCAATCACGAGGTAACCGTCATGAAGGCCAGCGGCATGGGGCTCTTCAAGATGATGATCCCCGTTATGGCTGCCGGATGCTTGTTGTGGGGGTTCACGTTCTGGTACACAGACAGTGTGCTGCCCGACTCGAATGTGCGTCTCACCGGTATGATGCGCGATATTGAGAGCACAAAGCCGTCGTTTGCAGTGGAAGAGGGTCAATTCACGACCTTCAACGCTAACACGTCCATCCTTGCCCGTCAGGTTCTTTCAAATGGTTCAATGCTGGGTGTTTCGATCTATGATAGGTCAAAGCCTGACGCTATGAACATCATCAATGCAGATAGCGGACGTCTTGCATTCTCTCCGTCGTTAACCCGACTCGTTATCCAGCTTTCACGCGGCGAGATCCATCAGCGTGGTGTTCGCGATCCCAACGACTATCGCGTCATTGCCTTCGATCGATACCAGATCGTTCTACCCGCTGATAAATTCTTTTATGAGGCAAGCGATGTCACAGGCAGCTCTCGCGGCGAACGCGAAATGACAATTGCAGACATGCAGCGCATCGTTGATAATTCCCAAGTCCAAGAACGTTTAGCGCAGCTGCGATACGACTCGATTCTTCAGCAACATATTCGCGATCTACGTCAGCCCCCTGTTGCTCTAACAACATCCTTGAGCACAACAGACATTCTGCAGCGAACCAGTTCATTCATTGCGACAGCGCAAATGATGATGGAGTCAGAGTATCAGCGAGCAAAGAACGAGCGCATCGTTGCGAATAAGTATCTCGTGGAGATCCACAAGAAATACGCAATCCCCTTTGCCTGCCTCCTTTTTGTGATCGTTGGAAGTCCACTCGGCATTCTGACCAAGGGTGGCAACTTCGGCACGAGCGCTATGTATTCTCTGGGCTTCTATGTGATTTACTGGATGTCCATGATCGGCGGCGAAGAGTTTGCAGATCGCGGCTATCTCTCTCCGTTCCTTGCCATGTGGCTTGGAAACATCATCATCGGCATCATCGGGGTGTGGATCACGGTTAGGGTGAATAATCGGTAGACCACAAGGTACAAGGTACAAGGTACGAGGTACAAGGTACAAGGTACGAGGTACAAGGTACAAGGTACAAGGTACAAGGTAC
>CAZAGH010000067.1:0-8443 GCA_964484755.1 uncultured Melioribacter sp.
TGGGCGGGCATCACCTATCGCTATTCGTTTGCCCCGATTGGTTCCTCGGCCTTTACGCCATTTGCCCAGGGACTCATAGGTGGCACGCAGTTTGGTCCACTTGGCAGAGTGGCTGGCGGACTCCAATACTCCCCAGCCGGCCCCCTGACCTTTATGCTTGGTGTCGAGGGTACGACCATGGCCTATACCTACCAAAATCAGTGGTTTACCTCATCCAAACTTGGCCTTACCTACGGTATGGCTATACGATTCTAGTATCCCCCTTACATGACTACGACAATGACTATCAGAACAACATCATCGCTCTTGATTGCTACTCTTGTGATCATCATGGGGCTTGCATCATCGTGCACCTCTCCGCTTGATACAACAGCACCACGAAAAGAAACTCCGATCACTCCGGCGGAGAAGATCACACCACAGTCTTACGCAGTTGCCTGTAAGACTGCCTATGGCAACTATGTGGTCAAGGGGCTGCCCATTATCAAGGTCGACACCACCACGACGCCCATGCGCTTCTGGTTTGACATTACGATGGACGCAACAGATACGGCTGGTCTGGCCCCTCTGTTGCACTCCTTCCGAATGCGCCTCGACTCATTCCCCGGTGACGGTCTGATCACGATCCTGTCGAAGCGCGAGGTGCAACTCCAAGCCGATTTCGGTCCATCTTGGGGTGGCCTCCAAAGCTATTGGACAGATCCAAACTCCAATACGGCGTCCATTATCGTAGCAGAACACCCCCGCGAAGCCGGCAAACCACGCACTGTTACGATCACCCTCTTCATCTTCCTTAACAAAGACAACTTCTACCGTCCTGCCCCACAGCAACAGGTCCTTGGAACGGTTACGTTGACGATATAGGTACTAGGTACTAGGTACTAGGTACTAGGTACTAGGTACTAGGTACTAGGGGCGGGTTTGTCATTCCCGCGAAAGCGGGAATCCAACAGAACGCTGCTTATGGTTTCCCGCTTTCGCGGGAAAGACGAATGATTACCTAGTACCTAGTACCTTCTTCCTCTCCTGTAACTTTCCTCCCCTTCCCGGTATCTTTGTTAATCATGATTCAGCAGGTAATCTAGTTTTATCCCATTTACTACGGAGGACGTCAATGCAAACGTTCCGTTTACTTCAACGAATTGGCATGATGCTATCTGTATTGATCGCATCTGTCATGAGTGTTAGCGCACAGGTACAGTATCCTGCGCCAACAGACCTTACAGCAACTGTCCAGGGTGGTGCCAACGGCAGCATCGGATATGTAGTACTCACATGGAAGGGGATCACTTCCGATCCAGCGCCACTGAAGTACACTGTGTACCAGGCATCTGGCGAGACCGAAGATGTGACGAAGTTCACGAAGGTTGCAGCCATTCCTCACAATGCCAATACACGTGAAAACACGTATACGGCAACAATTCAGGTTCAAAAGGCCGGAGTGTATTCGTTCTTCGTTAAGGGCTATTGGGATGGCGGAACCGAGGGGCCACGCACCGCGATCAAGGTTGTCGAGGTAAAGGGCACCGTCACCAAGGGACTCCGCTTTGTCAGTGCACCGGTTGCTACTGGTACAACAACAAAGCCATACTACTACTCTGCAAAAGCTGAATCGGATAACCCAGCAAAGATTACCTACACGTTAGTTGCAGGCCCTCAGGGCATGACGATCAACAAGGAAACAGGCAAGATTACTTGGGAGAAGCCAGTTGCCGGACGATATGAGATCTCAATTGCTGCCGTTCAGGTGATCGATGGCAAAGAAGTAGTTGTCAAGCAAAACTTCCTCCTTGTGATTTCTGAAGATGATGGCCAAACAGGGACACTGAAGTTTGTTTCACAACCAGTAACGGTTGGCTTTGTCGGTGTAAAGTATGTGTACGCTGCCAAGGCCATGGTTCCTAATGGGAACGCAGCAGTGATGTACAAGCTTGATGGCGCGCCAGCTGGCATGGTGATCAATGAGAACACCGGTGTTATCACATGGGAGAACCCAATTGCTGGTACATACCGCTTTGTCGTTCTTGCCAAGGCAGTTGTGAACGGTAAGGAAGTAGTTACGACGCAGGTAGTTGAGCTTGTCATCAAAGAAAAGGATGGCGGAGAAGCCAAGGCTTGCGGCAAGATCAAGGGTAACGTTGTCTACGAAGGTAACGTCAATGAAACGGTGAACGGTATCGTCACTGCATGGCGTCAAGAAGTAATCAAGAAGGAAAACGGCAACCCAACAACAACCTACCGCCCTGTCTACAAGGCTGAGATCAAGAACGGATCATACGTTCTTATGCTGCCGGCCGGTACGTATAAGATTCGGGTTGAAGGCTCGGGCATGGTAGCCGAATGGTATGAAAACGTCGTTGAGCTTGCTGATGCAAAGGATGTCGTGATCGAGTGCGACGTCATCAAGGAGATCGACTTCGCGGTGGCAATGCGTGCAAAGCCTGTGCTTGTTGCTGCTGAGGGTCGCGTGTTTGATGAGGTAACGAACGAGCCTGTCAAGGCTGTCGTTGTCTTCGAAGCCCGCGGCAAGGAAGGCACAGCCGATCCACGCTACGCTCGCGTCACAGCAGAAACACGGACAGACGGGACATATGAGATCAAAATTCAAGCGGGCGTCAACTATGTTGGTATTGCCCGTGTTGCAGGACGCGACGCAGCAACGAATCAATATCTCGTTGAATACTACAACAACACGAATGATGCTGTATCGGCAACATCGATCAACATCACAGAGAACAAGGGTGGTTTTGACTTCCCAATGAACAAGCGTGAGTCGTATAACAACGGCTTTGGCGGCACAATGAAGAACAACTATACACAAGCTGGTGTTGCGGGCAAGGTTATTGCCTACCGCTTTAACATCGTCACGAATGACAAGGGTGTCATTGTCTCAAAGAATGTCGAAGCTACAACGGTTGAGACAGATCAAGACGGCAACTATACCTTTACAAACATGATCCCGGGTAACTACGTTGTGTTCGGTGTTCCTGCAAAGCGCCCAGCTATGCCGGGCTGGATGGTTCTTGGCGCCCTGGCTGCTAAGGAGTCAGGCAAGGCTACACAGGTATCTGTGGGTGATGTAATGGTAGCGGTGCAGTACGACATCCTGCTCGACACTGTCAAGGCAGAAAAGGGCAAGGGCCGCGTTCGTGGACATGTCTACGACAAGCGTGGTGGAATCGTAAAGACAGGCGTCGACAAGACACAGGAAGCTTCAGCTGTTATGGGCGCGTTCATCATTGCTCGCGACGAAGATGGCGACATCGTTGACTTTGCGCTTTCTGAGAACGAAGGCTCATTCGACATGACGGAAGTTGCCATGGGCAATATCACAATCATTGCTGATCGTATCGGATTTGACCCAACAACGCAAACGGTTGCCGTTGAAGCAACAAATGCAGACCGCGTGATCTCGATTGGTCTCATGAAGAACACAACAACAAGCGTTGAAGTACCGGTTGACGAAGTAGGCTCATCAATCAACTTGTGGCCAAACCCAACGGCTGTCTCTGCATCGCTGCAGTTCACAGCCCAGCCAGGCGCCGCAACAGTTCGCGTAGTATCGATGACTGGTGTTGAACTTTCTTCGCAGCAGTACACACTCGATGGCGGCATGCAGACACTTACCGTCAACACCTCGTCACTTCCAGCTGGAATGGTGATGGTGCACATCACAAACGGCTCAACATCGTTCGCACTTCCGCTGAACATCGTTCGTTAAGCCCCTTACAAAAGCTTACATGCCAAGGGTCGCAGGAAACTGCGACCCTTTTCTTTTTTCTCTCAATGGCTAGCTTTGCTGCCATGAAACTGCTTGCCCCGTTCATCCTACTGCTGGCCATTTCCAGCATGACAGCCCAGATCTCGTCACCAGACCGATTCCGTGCGCAGATCTTTGATGTGCTGCATTACGATGCCAACATTACGTTTCCTGATCCGCCAACGCGCAGGATCGATGCCGATGTGAAGATTACCGTGCAGTGGCAGATCGATGCCGAAGCACCTACATTCCCGTTTCATTTGCGCGGCCTGACAATCGACTCCGTTTTCGTGAATGGATCCCGCGCTGCATGGTCCACAATTGGCACTCCGGACATGGATACCATGCATCACCGCGTGCAACTTGCCAGAGCTGTGACAAGGTGGCAGCGCGACACCATACGAGTCTTCTACCGTGGCGTGATGACAAACGAAGGGGGCTCTTCACCATGGGGAGGCGTGCATTATCAAGACCAAGTGCTGTATTCATTAGGCGTAGGCTTTGCGAACAACTACGTGAGCACCACACAACATTGGCTTGCTTGCTACGATCATCCATCGGACAAGGCCACATTCACTGGCCGCTTCCGTGTGCCTACTGGAGGATGGGTTGTTGCATCGGTCGGACCCGAGCAGCCGGCCAAGTCCGTTGATACGCTTGTAGAGTATACATGGGTAGAGCGCAATCAGATCGCGACATACCTCATCACGTTTGCGGTAGGCAAGTATACCTCACATCGCCTGCAGGACCTCTCTGGCAAGAACATCCCACACGTCTTCTACTACCTGCCGCGGGATCAAGCAAAGAGCATTCAGTCGTATTCACTCGTACCTCAGATGACAGCGCACCTATCGTCGTGGTTTGGCGACTACCCGTTTGACAAGGTTGGTTATTGCAATACTTACAAAGGGGCCATGGAACATCAATCGATGATATCCATGCCGGTGGCAACAATTCAGCGCGGCGACACAATGAACGTTACCGGTGCACACGAGCTGGCGCACCAGTGGTTTGGCGACTTCGTAACGCCGATCGACTTTCGTTATGCATGGCTCACCGAGAGCTTCGCAACGTTCTCGGAGGCACTCTGGATTGAACACAAGCGTGGATGGGATGCCTACTTGAAAGAGCTCGAGGTCAAGACACGTAGCGCCATCAATGTTGCAAAACAAGAAGGCGTCTTTGCCCTCGAAGCGTTTCCGCGTAAAGCCCCCTCTTCAAACTATCCACAGACCATCTATCAAAAGGGGGCTGTCGTTGTGGGTATGATGCGCGCTATCGCCGGTGATGAAGCATTCAAGAATGGACTGCAGTATTATTTGCGACGCAGCGATACTCGCTACGGCAACGCACAAACAGAGACAATGGCCGAATCTCTTCGTTCGGCTCTCGGCAAGCGAACGTATGACTTCTTCAACGAGTGGGTTACTGGTAAGGGCTGGGCGAAGCTTCGTGTAGAACAGCGAAAGAGCGACAATGGAATTCTTGTGACAATCCAGCAGGTTCAAAAACAGCAATTTCCAGACTGGCCATTGTTCACAACCCTGCCGCTCAACGTTACCTACATCAACGTTTCCGGCAACAAGGAAGACCGCATTGTATTCCCTGACGACCAAGGCGTGATCGAGTTTGAGTGCCTCGAACTCCTTGGCGTAAACTCCGGCAGCAAATCACGTTGCATGTGCGAGGTGCAGTCAATCAGCAGCGTTGACGAGACCGATGCAAGCGAGTCAATCACGCTTGCACCTATTCCCGCAAGCGACCGCTTGATTGTTACAAGAAGGGGCTCTGGGGAACGCGAGTATGCGATGACGATCTACGACGCACGCGGGGCGGCGATGCGTTCATGGACAGACACAATGTGTGAGAACGGCTGCGTCATCGACGTCAGCTCGTACCCAACTGGAGCCTACATCCTCGTTGTAACCTTCGGCAATCGCACATCGCGTCTGCCGTTTACCGTTACACGCGGAGAGTAATCCAACGCACAATTTCTTTGAGCTTTGGCTTCTTGCCGTATGAGAGGATGCCAATACGGTAGATTCTCGAAGCCAGCCATACTGCACCGAAGAAGGCACCGATACTTGCAAGAACGCTCACGGCAAGTTGCCACGCTGGCACGTCTGTTGCCGCAACGCGCACCGTCATCAAAATCGGAGAGAACAATGGGATCATCGACATCACGGTGGCGAATGTTCCGTTTGGAGCAGCCACAACATTGCCGATGAACATCATGGTCAGGACAACTGGCATCGTGATCGGGAACGTTAGCGACTGTGCATCTGCTTCCTGGTCAACGGCTGAGCCAACTGCAGCAAACAAGGATGCATAAAGGAAGTAGCCTGCAAAGAAATCGAAGATGAACATCACGATCGTTACGATCGAGATCGTTGGTAGTGCAATACCCTGCTGAGCAAGCACATCTGTTAACCCTTGCGAGCGCATTGCTCCTCCAGCAGCACTCATTTGTTGGGCAGTAGCCACTGTATCCGGGGTTACCATATTTCCAACAACCACTCCGAGAACGAGGAACATTCCGATTCCAAGCACGGCCCAGATCGTGAGCTGCGTTAGACCTACAAGGCCGATACCAACAACTTTGCCCATCATAAGCTCAAAGGGCTTCACCGATGATGCAAGTACCTCGATGATGCGGTTAGCCTTCTCTTCGACAACACCGCGCATCACCATCGAGCCATAGAGGAAGATGAGCATGTAGATCAGAAAACCTGCCACATAGCCAACGGCGGCAGAGGCTTCACTGGCATCGGCCTCGACACCCTTCTCGGTGACCTTGAGCGAGTTGATAGAAACGCCAGCATCCACAAGATCAACCACGGATGTATCAGCCCCCTTCTTGAGGAGTCGGGCCCGCACGACAACGGGCTCAATATCCGATCGGACCGATCCTTCGAAGGCAATACCCGAGCCGCCACGTGAGAACATCTTCACTTCGGGCGTTTCAAGAATGCTCTGCGGAATAACCACGTAGGCCTGAATCATCTCATCCCGAAGTTCCTGTTCGAGTGTCGCGATCGTGCGAGATCCAGCAAGGGCGTACTTGGCAGTATCTGTTGCGACGATCTGCTGGGCAAGCGAGTCGGTGGCATCAACAAACACAACCTTGCCCTCTTGTCCTTCTCCGGATAGCAGGGCGGCAAGCACAGGAACCAGAATAAGTAACGCTAAGCCGAAGGGGGCTAGCAATGTCGAGACCAGAAACCACTTCGCCTTGATGCGCTTGAGGTACTCGTGGCGGATGATGACCGTAATCTTACTCATTCGTAATGCCATTGTGGTGAAGATTGGGGGAATTTCCAGTCGGAAAAATACGTTACTCCATGTTAGTTTTGCATGCTATACCAACGGAGTCAAGCTACATGAGCATTCTACACGAGAACCTCACCACTCAAGCCGAAGCCCTGCGTGCTCAGCGCACAGCACTGTTGAAGGAGCGCGGCGAAACAGTTCTTGGAAGCGTAACGATCGAGCAAGTGCTCGGCGGTATGCGCGGCGTACCAGCGCTTGTCTGCGATACGTCGAGCGTTTCGGCCGACGAGGGCCTGCGCATTCGCAATACGCCAATCCTTGACCTTACGGACATTACGCCAGAGGAAACATTCTGGTTGTTGGTCACGGGCAAGCGCGCAAGCGCAAGCGAGCTCGACGAACTGCGTTCGATCTTCTCAAAGTATTACGCGATCCCGCAGTACGTGGTCGACACGCTCAAGGCCATGCCAAAGGATTCACATCCAATGGTTATGCTTAGCGTTGGTCTCCTAGCAATGGAACGCGAGAGCGAATTCCGCGCAGCCTATGATAAGGGGGCGGGCAAGGATGCTCTCTGGCAGTCAATGGTCAACGACTCTGTTCGCCTGATCGGCTCGATCCCCGGTATCGCTGCAGCGATTTACCGCATCCGTTTCCACGATGGCAACGTGATCGCGCCGCTTACAGACGACAACGACCTGTCGAACAACTTTGCACACATGCTTGGCGTCAGCAACGATGCATCTTGGAAGGAACTCATCCGCCTGTATCTCGTGCTGCACTCAGACCATGAAGGCGGCAACGTGAGCGCCATGACGTCATACGTTGTAAGCTCGGCTCTGAGCGATCCATTCTACAGCGTGTCAGCCGCTATGTGCGGTCTTGCAGGCCCCCTTCATGGCCTTGCAAACCAAGAGTGCTTGCGCTTCATCATCGACGTCAAGGACCAGTTCGGCGGCGTTCCAACAGATGAGCAACTCACAGAATACACATGGAACCGTCTGCGTAACGGCCAAGTCATCCCTGGCTATGGTCACGCAGTCCTCCGCGTAACAGACCCACGCTTCACAGCCTTCTATCAATTTGCCGAGAAGCACAACCTGCAGGACGAGAATGTTCAGATCGTTCAAAAGATCTACAACATCGTTCCAGGCGTTCTTCGCGAGCACGGCAAGGCAAAGAACCCATGGCCAAATGTTGATGCAGCCTCGGGCTCACTGCTCTATGCTTATGGCATGAAGGAATTCGACTTCTACACTGTGATGTTCGGCGTTTCGCGTGCGATCGGCCTCTGCTCACAGATGGTCGTTAACCGCATGATGGCCTCGCCAATTGTGCGTCCAAAGTCGCTCACGCTGGAAGAGCTGAGCAAATAATCGCAATCGTCGCCCTCGCGAACGCGGGGGCCCAGAT
>CAZAGH010000068.1:0-2543 GCA_964484755.1 uncultured Melioribacter sp.
TTCTGGAGCTACAGCGGGAGTTACTTGCTCGACCTCTGGTGTCGGAGCATCTGCTGCGGGTTCGGATGGGATGTTGTTGTTAACATCCTCGATATGCTGTTCGGACATAGTTCTGAACAAAACAAACTGTGGGAAATACTGACCGGCATCATGTACGGCCACGAACTGCGAAGATACGTGAAAATTTCACCTCAAAGCAGGGGGCTTGAGAAGGCCGTAGGGACATTTCTTCTACCCACTGTTTGCGAAATCCGGTACCACGACCTAATTTTGCAGGCTATTTTTCTAACCCTGCCGCCATTACACGATGATGGCGGATGCGAAAGCAACCATAGGAGACTTACATGGGCGTACGTCGTTTGTATGAATCGACATACATCCTCAATGCCATCCTTGAAGATGCAGACATTGAGGCAGTCATTGCTCGTACCACGTCGTTCTTGGAAGAGAACGGATCTACAATGGTAGAGCTCAACAAGATGGGCCGTCGTCGTTTGGCCTATCCAATCAATAAGAAGTACAACGGCTATTACGTCTACATGGCGTTTGAAGCCCCATCCGAGACGCTCCCGATGCTCGAGAAGTTCTTCTTCCTCGAAGAGCATGTGATGCGTCATCTGTCGCTGCAGCTTGATCCAAAGCTTCGTGAATTCCGTAAGACACGCGCAGAAGCCCAAGCAGCCCGCGCTGCTGCAATGGCTGAGGCAGCGAAGTCCGGCGACATGTAATCCCTATAACGTCAAACGAAAGTACTAGACATGAAAATCATCCTTCGACAAGACGTAGAAAACCTTGGCAATATCGGCGAAATCGTCGTTGTCAAGCCGGGGTATGCACGCAATTTTCTGATCCCGAACCAACTGGCATATGTTGCGACAGACGGTGCTATCCGTGCTCTCGAAACGGAAAAGAAGCAGTATGAAGTCCGCAAGGCGAAGGCGCGTCAGCAGGCCGAAGTAGTTGCAGCCCAGCTGGCTGAACTCCAGATCACGGTCTCAATGCAGGTCGGTGAAGAAGGCCGCATCTTTGGATCAGTTACTGCTCCAATGATCGCCCAAGAACTCGAACTTCGTGGCTTTAGCGTAGACAAGCGCAACATCATCATTGATGAGCCGATCAAGACGCTGGGCATCTTTGAGGTGAAGGTAAAGTTGCACTCAGACTTGACAGCACCGCTCAAGGTTTGGGTTATCGGACAAGAGTAAGAAGTTACAGTTGAGAATTTTCAAAGCCCGTTCGAACTATCGAACGGGCTTTTTCGTTTACGACCACATGAAACACATTGTGATAACAGGTGGTACAGGCTTTCTTGGCAGTGCCATTACTCGAGCGTTGGTCGAACGGGGTGATCGTGTTACGATTGTTTCGCGCGGAGCAGGCCCAGTGCACGGTTGCTCGGTTGTAGGGTGGAATTCCTTGCAGCAGGCTATCGATACTGCAGACGTCGTCATCAATCTTGCTGGGTCAAGTGTAGGCGGACCTCGTTGGTCGGCAAAAGTTCGAAATGAGATCTTGAGCAGTCGAATTGATGCAACAAAGAGTGTTGTTGAGGCGATCAAGAAGGCTCCGCATGCCCCATGTCTCGTTTCGGCCTCTGCCGTTGGATTTTATGGCAACACGATGGTGCCCTCGAATGAAGCTATGGGTGTTGGCGCAACCTTCCTTGCAGTTGTTACAGATGCGTGGGAGCGTGAAGCGGCTAATGCCAGCAACGATACCAGGGTAGCGATCATGCGTATTGGTGTCGTGCTTGATGCAGAGCAGGGAGCTCTTCCGAAAATGGTTGCCCCGATGAGAATGTTCATTGGCGGTGTTCTTGGTTCCGGACGCCAATGGCTGCCGTGGGTGCATGTGCAGGATGTTGTTTCCGCATTCCTTTGGGCCGTCGATAACGACGATGCCTACGGTGTGATCAATGTGGTGGCTCCGGAGGCTGTGACCATGAGGACCTTCACGACTACCCTTGCCAGTGTGATGCAACGTCCGTCGTGGCTGCCAGTGCCGGGAGTAGCCCTACGCATACTTTTAGGCCGACAAGCCGATGTGGTTCTCCATGGCCAACATGTGGTACCCAATCGTCTGATGGGCTCAAACTTCAAGTTTGCCTTTCCATCACTACGAAAAGCGCTGGAGCACCTGCTTTCCATCCGCTGATTTTGGTTAACTTGCGCGTCTAATTCCAACCCATTTTTTGAAAAAGAACACCATCCTGCTAGGACGATATACATGAGTATCGAAGTAGTCATGCCCAAAATGGGCGAGTCCATTCAAGAAGGAAAGATCCTGCGTTGGGTTAAGAATGTCGGTGACAAGGTCGAGCGCGACGAGGTCATCCTTGAGATCTCGACGGACAAGGTCGACACGGAAGTTCCTTCTCCAGCCTCCGGCGTGATCACGCAGATTCTCTTCCAAGAAGGCGATACCGTTGAGGTCGGCAAGGTTATTTGCGTGCTCGGAGATGCCGCTGGCGGAAGCGCTCCAGCGCCAGTCGCCGCGCCAGCCCCGGCTCCTGTTGCCGCCCCGGCTCCAGCACCTGCACCTGC
>CAZAGH010000068.1:2643-8344 GCA_964484755.1 uncultured Melioribacter sp.
GCACCTGCACCTGCTCCGGTTGCTGCTCCTAGTCCAGCACCTGCATCAGCGGGTGGGGTAGAAGTAGTAATGCCGAAGATGGGTGAGTCCATCCAAGAGGGCAAGGTTCTCCGTTGGGTGAAGAAGGTCGGTGACGCGGTTGAGCGCGACGAAGTGCTCTTGGAGATCTCCACAGATAAGGTCGACACCGAAGTTCCATCGCCATCATCGGGTACACTCGTTGAGATATTGGCTCAAGAAGGTGATATCGTCGAAGTAGGCAAGGTCATCGCTCGTCTTTCAGGCGGCGCGGCTGCGCCGGCCCCAGCTCCAGCAGCTGCTGTGGCACCGACACCAGCGCCAGCGCCTGCCGCACCTGCCGCTGCTCCTGCATCAGTAGCTGCTGTGGCTGTTGGTTCTGCCCACACATCTAGCGTCCCGCGCCAGTCTGGCTCGCGGTTTTACTCGCCCCTTGTCCGCAGCATTGCTGCCGCGGAGGGCGTTTCTGTTCAGGAACTCGATAGTATCCAAGGTACGGGCGTAGAAGGTCGTGTAACGAAGAACGATATCATGTCGTATCTGTCGAATCGATCAGCCGGCGGAGTTCGTCCGGCCGCTCCTGCTCCGGCAGCAGCCGCTACGCCAGCATCAGCAGCACCAGTAGCCGTGAATGCGTTCCCGTCGTCGGGTGTAGCGGTCACGGGCGACATCGAAGTGATTCCGATGGATCGTGTACGCCAGCTGATTGCCGAGCACATGGTCCGCTCGAAGCACACCTCGCCGCACGTAACGAGTGTTGCCGAAGCAGATGTTACCGGAATCGTTCGCCTGCGCGACAAGCAGAAGGATGCATTCCTGAAGCGTGAAGGGTTCAAGCTCACGTTCAACCCATTCTTTGGTTATGCGGTTTGCGAGGGTGTCAAAGCCTATCCACGTATCAACGTGAGCGTTGACGGAAAGAATATCCTGCAGCACCGTCGTACACAACTTGGTATGGCCACGGCCCTGCCAGACGGCAACCTTATCGTTCCAGTGATTAAGGGGGCCGAATCGTTGAACATCACGGGCATTGCTCGCGCGATGAATGACCTTGCCAACAAGGCGCGCTCGAAGAAGCTGTCACCAGACGACATCGCAGGCGGTACGATCACTGTCACGAACGTTGGTTCGTTTGGTTCGCTCTTCGGCACACCAGTCATTAACCAGCCACAAACGGCAATCATCGGCATCGGTGCAATCCAAAAGCGTCCGGTTGTTCGTGAACTTGAGGGCGAGGACGTTATCGTTGTTCGTAGCATGGTGTATCTCTCGATCACCTACGATCACCGCGTGATTGATGGTGCTCTTGCAACCCAGGCACTCGCTGCCATGGTCAAGGCACTCGAAAGCATCAACGAGAACACGGTCTCCCTGTAACTCCTGCTATAGATTCAATACGGCGACGTTTGACCTCGGTTGAACGTCGCCGTTTCTGTTTCACGGCACGATGTATGCGCGGCACGATATATAGTTCCGCTACAGATCATCGTTCGATGATCAATGTTACCGGGCCGTCGTTGACGAGGTGGACGTCCATCATTGCACCGAACGAACCGGTCGCAATATGTGTGTGTGGATGCCCATCAGTTAAACGCTTGAGGATTGTCACGAGCTCGTTGTAGAGAGGCTCTGCATGCTCTGGACGGGCTGCTTTTATGAAGGATGGACGTGTACCCTTAGCAAGCTCGCCATAGAGCGTGAACTGCGATACAACCAGGATGCCCCCTTCAACATCAATAACCGAGCGATTCATTTTACCCTCATCGTCAGGGAAGACCCGCAGAGAGATCAGTTTCTGGGCTATCCAATCGCATGTTGCAGACGAATCAGTATGGGTAACTCCCAGAAGAACCAAAAGCCCCTTGCCGATGCTGCCGATTGTGGTGCCTTCGGCATCGACACTTGCCTGTTTGACTCGTTGAACTAATGCAATCATTCTGTTTCGTGCACGTAATTGGGTTGTGTAGTTTCGAACTGAGTTACAACGAATATCCGAAAGAACCATCATGAAGCATGTCGTCCTAACCATGTTACTCCTCGCGGCAACCTTTATCAATGTTGATGCAGGTCAGCAGCCCAAGCCTGCACCAGCAAAGAAGGGTCAAGAGTATGGGGCTGGTGTTGTCCTGCGGGACAAGCCCACACCACTGGCGTCTGCGATTGATGCCAAGTTGTTTTCCAAGACGATAACGATTGTTGGAAAGGTCAAAGAAGTGTGCTCCGTTAAGGGTTGCTGGATGATCGTGACAGGAGGCGGTAAAAAGGCACGCGTTACGTTCAAGGACTATGGATTCTTCATGCCACGAAACCTTACAGGCAAGCGCATTGTCGCAACGGGTGTGTTGTCTGTTGAAACCGTCTCAGAAGCTGATGCACGCCATTACGCCGAGGATGCCGGAAAGTCGAAGAAGGAGATCTCGAAGATTGTTGGTGATCAGCAGGAGATCAACTTCGAAGCAACGGGCGTCAAAGTACTCTGATCAACCTAAGGAACCTATCATGCAGTTTACTATTGAACATGCCCCAGTGTACGCTACACTTCGCGTTGACATGGAACGCGGCGAGCGTTTTCGTGCAGAACCAGGTGCAATGCTTTCTATGAGCCCGAGCATCGAGCTCGAAACCACGACAGCCGGTAAGGGGCTGATGGGAACACTCAAGGCCGCTGTTGGCGGTGAGTCGATCTTTGCGTCGATCTATTCGGCCGTGCATGCTCCGGGTGAGCTGATGCTTGCCCCTGCGCATCCCGGTGATATCGTGCGCATCGACCTGCAGCAACAGACGATTCTTGCGTATGGCGGTGCCTATCTGGCAGGCAGTCCAGATCTTACCATGAGCGCACGTGGATCCCTAAAGTCGATGGTGTCGGGTCACGACCTCTTTTTGTCGGTGCTGTCCGGAACGGGCCCTGTGTTTCTGAGCAGCTTTGGTGCTGTTTACACCCGTACTCTGGGCGTAGGGGAGTCATATGTTGTCGACACGGGGCATATCGTGGCCTTCACCGATGGAATGCACTACTCGATCAAGACAGCTTCTAAAGGACTGTTCTCGAGCATGGCCAGCGGAGAGGGACTTGTTTGCCTGTTCACGGGTCCCGGAACGATCTGGATGCAGACACGAAATGTCCCGGGATTTGCCAAGACGCTGATTCCATACCTACCCACAGGCTCGTGATCCACTAGCCCCTTTGTACAGTGTCGAGAAACGGTATCTTTGCCCCATGACAGAAGAAGTAGCTGCTCTGGTTGGGAAAGAGTTCCCCTGCCTTGATAAAGGCTTTGTTCGACTTATTGACGTTATGGGCGATGATAATGCCATCGTCCAGGCGGCGCGTGTTTCTTATGGTTCCGGGACCAAGAAGGTGCACGAAGATCGCGGGCTGATCCGTTATCTGATGCGCCATCTGCATACGACGCCGTTTGAGATGGTCGAATTCAAGTTCCACGTGAAGCTGCCAATCTTCGTTGCACGTCAATGGATCAGGCATCGCACTGCTAACGTGAATGAGTATTCAGGTCGGTATTCCGAAATGAAGGACGAGTTCTACGTTCCTGATCCAGAACAGGTTCGCGCGCAAAGTGCAACAAACAAGCAAGGGCGCGCCGATGAGTCATTTGCACCTGAAGAAGCCGAGCGTATTCGCACGATGATGCGGACGACGCAGGAATCTCTCTATGGCGAGTACCAGGATCTCCTTGAAACGAATCTCGCCCGCGAGATAGCGCGTATTAACCTGCCGGTTTCAAACTACACCGAGTGGTATTGGAAGATTGATCTTCACAATCTCTTCCATTTCCTGCGCCTTCGCATTGATGCACACGCACAGTACGAGATACGTGTCTACGGCGAGGCGATGGCGAGCATTGTCAAGGCTGCTGTGCCCCTTGCCTACGAGGCATTCGAAGATTACATCGTGAACTCGCAGAAATTCTCGCACCAGGAACTCCAGGTCATTAAGTCGCTGTTGACTTCTATTCCAACGGAAGAAGAGCTCGTTGCCCGTGGTTTGAGCGGACGCGAAGCTCGTGAGTTTGTCGATAAACTTTCAAGGTTGTAAGAGCATGTATCGTTTTGGCACCATGTATCACACTGCGATTGCTGTTGCGATCCTTGTGGGTACACTTACAGGGTGCCAAACAGATCACGCTCCAGATGAAACGCCCTTCCCAATAGTTCCTTCGCATCTCGCGAAGATTCCTATACCTGCCGATAATCCACTTACCCCAGCAAAAGTCGAACTGGGTCGACAGCTGTTCTACGACGTGCGCCTTTCTGGCGACGGTACCGTAGCATGCGCTTCGTGTCACGATCCTTCCTCTGCGTTCTCTGATGCCCCGAATCAGGTAAGCCGCGGTGTTAATGGGGCTCGAGGACAGCGTAATAGTCCGTCCATCGTGAATGCTGCGTACCGCACTTCCTATTTCTGGGACGGCCGCGCTGCCACGCTCGAACAGCAAGCAATGATGGCATTTTTAAGTTCTGTTGAAATGGATGCTGACACGACTGCGGTAAAAGTTCTGCTGCGGTCGGATTCCTATCGCGACGCATGGAAGAGTGCCTTCGGCGACACTTCTGTCTCCATGATGAGAGCTATGCAGGCAATTGCCAGTTTCGAGCGCACGATTGTAAGTGCTGACAGTCGTTACGATCAGTACGTTCTTGGGAAGACATCAGCTCTTTCTGCTCAGGAGCGTGAGGGTATGAATCTCTTCTTCAGCAACAAGACCATGTGCGGGTCTTGTCATGGCGGACAAGACTTCACGAACGATCAGTTTCAGAATGTGGGCTTGTTCAGTCACTACTTTGATCGCGGCAGATTTAACGTTACAAAGGACTCCAAAGACGAGGGACTCTTTAAAACTCCCACTCTGCGCAACGTTGCTCTAACGCCTCCGTACATGGCTAGCGGTGATGCTGAAAAGGGGCCGATGAACACCCTTGAGCAAGTAGTCGATCACTACAACGAAGGGGGCTTGCCCTTCCCGAACCGCGATAAACGTGTTCGCAAGCTCAACCTTACGGATAACGAGAAGGCGGCGCTTGTTGCCTTCATGAAATCGCTAACAGATTCTTCTGTATTACGCAATCCTCAATGGATGAAGCCGTAACGCTACGACAACGTAACACCCATTGCGCAAACGCAATATTGTCGTAACGATTAGCTGACAGCCACACATCAGTTTTGTGCCAGATACTAATTCTGCAAAACACTGTGTGGGACAATGATAAACTCTAAGAGAATCCTCTTCATTTGTGGCTCGATGAACCAGACCACAATGATGATGAAGATTGCCCAGCACCTGTCAGCTCATGAGTGTTGGTTTACGCCGCATTACACCGATGGCCTCATCGGAATACTTGAGCGTAGGGGCTTGCTCGAATGGACAATCGTAGGTAAGCAACATCAGCAGACAGCGTATGACGCGCTTGCGCGCAATGGACTGCGTATTGATGTGGCTGGCATGCGTAATGACTACGATCTTGTTGTTACCTGCAGTGATCTATTCCTACCGCGCAACATACGCAGCACCCCGATCGTACTGGTCCAGGAGGGGATGACGGATCCTGAAACCGTGATGTTCCACATCGTTAAACATCTCCGACTTCCGCGCTACCTCGCCTCCACATCAACGTTCGGAATGTCGAATGCATTCGAACGTTTATGCGTTGCATCGGATGGCTA
>CAZAGH010000069.1:0-8296 GCA_964484755.1 uncultured Melioribacter sp.
TAATCAGTATGTGTGCAGCGCTGTCCCAGGCATGTATGGCATGTCGGGAATGGCATTGCTTGATGGCGCGCAATCACGCGTTTTCTTGGGTGGTGGCGGTGGCGGTGGACATCAGAACAACAACGTCGCGACAGATGGCGCCAGCGGCGGTGGCATTTTGATGATCAAGGCACACACGATCTGTGGAGACACTCTTTCGATTGTCTCTCGCGGCAACAATGCTGCTCCGCGCGCCGGCAACGACGGAGGTGGAGGGGGCGGTGCAGGCGGCAGCGTTCGTATCGATGCCTGCTCGGCTGCCTCTGTTGTGAACGTCGACGTCTCAGGTGGCACAGGAAGCATGTGTGATGGCGGACATGGTCCTGGCGGAGGTGGCGGTGGTGGCAGAATCATGTTGCACCCGGCACTGCTGCAGAACTCCGTACCAAGCCTTGCATTTGATATCTCAGGTGGCAAGGCAGGAACAGTTGCACCATCGAACACCAATGGAGCAGAGGACGGCAGCAGCGGAGTTGTTACGGCACTTTGCAGGTCTGTGAGACCACATGCCGTTAGTAGCAAGCAACGTTCAAGCGTTGGTGATACAATCATGCTTATCGTGAAGGCGCAAGATTCGACAGCCATGTGTGAGACATACATCACGCACGAAATCCGCTTTGGCGGACGTGCCCATGCGCCCCTTACAGGCCAGCTCTCATGGTTTGATTTGCGGAACGTTGATGTGCGCCGCGCTGAACCAGACACGACAGTTATAACATTAACCCTGCCAAGCAATCGCTCATGGTCCATGCCTGTTCTGGCTATGCTCAGCAAGGACTCATACACTACTGTATCACATCGTGCTTGGATCGCAAACGTTGCACCAGCTCAAGAATGCACATGGTCATACCTTAACAATGTGATCACCGTTGATGCCTGTGCACTACCAATACGTCCAGTTGAGCATAATGGTCCGTTGACTGTGCGTGTCCGCCAAACAACCTCGCACATCATTGTAGACGTTGATGGCGCGCTCTATGCCCCGGCAACCTGCTCCCTTGTTTCAGTTTCCGGTGAAATCGTTGCAACATCGGACGCGCGGACGTCGGCATACTTCCCTATCGAGAAATTGTCGCAAGGGGCATACGCAGTTGTCGTCGACTACCTAGGCGCTCGCCGTGTTGTTCCAATCAACGTCTACCGTTGACAGTAACCTTCGTTACCGTATAAACTTCGGATGCATGAGATTTTCGAGACTAAAGATCTCTTGAATCTTTTCCTCTGACAGAAGCCCCTTGCTGCGAACGATGTCGATCACAGAGCCCCCTGTTTCAAAGGCCTCCTTGGCAATGGCAGCGCTTGCCTCATAGCCAAGTATTGGGTTTAGGGCTGTGACGATACCAACACTGTTGAGCACCATCTCGCGCGTGCGCTCTGCATTGGCTGTGATTCCGTCGATGCATAGCTCGCGCAGTGTTGTGCATGCACGGCCAAGTGTTTCGATGGATTGGAACAAGCAATAAGCGAGGACGGGCTCCATCACGTTAAGCTGGAGTTGTCCGGCCTCTGCGGCAAAGGTTACGGTAACGTCGTTACCAATAACGAGGTAGCAGACTTGGTTGACGACTTCCGGGATGACAGGGTTGACCTTGCCCGGCATGATGCTCGAGCCCGGCTGCATGCGCGGCAAGTTGATCTCGTTGAATCCGCAGCGGGGTCCACTCGAGAGAAGACGCAGATCATTGCAGATCTTCGACAGCTTTACCGCCACGCGCTTGAGCACGCCGCTCACCTGCACATAGGCACCGTTGTCCCATGTGGCTTCGATAAGGTTCTGCGATAGCGTTACAGGTATGCCGCTAACGGCCTTTAGATACTTTACCGACAGCTCAGGATAGCCCTCTGGCGCGTTGATGCTTGTGCCAATGGCCGTTGCACCAAGGTTTACCTCCGTGACGAGCATGCGGGCTTCTTCGAGCCGACGCAAGTCTTCGCCGATATTCACTGCAAACGAATCAAACTCTTGCCCGAGCGTCATCGGCACAGCATCCTGCAATTGCGTTCGCCCCATCTTGATCACGTCGGCAAACTCTGCACCCTTGCGCGCAAATGACTCTTGAAGCAATCCAAGTGCATTGATAAGCTTGCCGATCTCGACAAACAGGCTCAACCGAAACGCCGTTGGATAGGCGTCGTTGGTGCTCTGTGAGCAGTTCACATGATTATTGGGGTGCACGGTATCGTAATTGCCTTTGGCATGCCCCATGATCTCGAGGGCCTTATTGGCAATCACCTCATTGGCGTTCATGTTCGTTGACGTGCCTGCACCGCCTTGGATCACATCCACGACAAACTGATCATGCAACTCCCCTGCCGCAATGGCATCGCAAGCCTGACATATTGCATCAGCAACATCGGCCTCGAGCACACCCAGTTCCTTGTTCGCCAACGCCGCAGCTTTCTTAACGTGCGCAAAGGCAACGATGAAGGACGTAGCATGCGATATCGGCACGCCCGTAATGTGAAAGTTCTCTTTACCACGCAGCGTTTGCACGCCGTAGTACACGTCATCAGGAAGCTGGCGTTCGCCAAGAAAATCATGTTCGGTGCGCATTGGTAGTATCCGTTACAAAACGAGGTGTTCGGAATAGGTTGGCATGTAGCAGTTCACGCCGAAGCGTTCGAGAAGCAAATCTTTCAGTGCCGTACGAGATGAGTCTTCGCCATGCGTGAGGAAGGTCATCGGTGTACCCGCCGTTGCGACGCTTTCGTACCAACGCACGAGGTCGGTCTGACCAGCGTGGGCACTAAAGCCCCCTAGCGTATGAATTGATGCCTTTACGAGCTTGCGATCTCCCATAATGGAGATCTCCTTCGCACCATCGACAAGGCGGCGGCCCAAGGAGCCCCTTGACTGATACCCGGCAATGATGAAATGACAATTACGGTCGTCAATGTTATGCCGTATGTGGTGCATGATACGTCCGGCTGTGCACATGCCGCTGCCGGCAATCACAATAAACGGCCCCTGCGCTTCATTGATAGCCTGCGATTCAGCAGCTGTTGTGCATATACGCAGTGAGCGCAGATCGTGATAGAGCTGTCCGTCCTCGAGGAGTGCCGTGCTCTCTTCATCCATGAGCTCTTCGTGCTGACGGTAGATATTGGTTGCTTTGATGGCCATGGGGCTATCAAGGTAGATCGGCAGCGACGGAATGTACTTCTTGCGAATCAGCTCTGCGATGTGATACAGCATCTGCTGCGTGCGACCAATTGCAAAGGATGGAATAAAAATCTTACCATTAGTCTCGACGGCCTCGACTACGATCTTTTCAAACTCGATAAGCGTCTCTGCAAGCGACTTGTGATCACGATCGCCATAAGTGGATTCCATGATCAAGATGTCTGCTTTCACTGGTGGCTGAGCATCTCTCAGGAAAGGCAAGTGCGGCGGACCAAGGTCTCCACTAAAGACAATTACCTTCTGCGATTTCCCATCGTTCACGGTAAGCTCCACTGAAGCAGACCCTAGCATGTGTCCTGCCTCATAAAATTTCGCTGTTACGCCTGATGCAACGGCGACCGGTGTGTTGTAATCAATCTCTTCGAATAGATCGATTGTCTGTGTCACGTCGTCAGTCTCATACAACGGCTGATCGTTACGATTCATCTTGATACCACGTTTGGCAAAGCGCTTACGGCGCCGCTCGTAGTCCGACTCTTGAATATGCGCTGCATCGAGCAGGATCACTTCTGCCATGTCACGAGTAGCAGGCGTGGCATAGATCGGACCACGGTAGCCCTCTCGCACGAGCAAAGGCAGCCGACCGCAGTGGTCTAAATGACCATGCGTAAGCACTACTGCATCGATATCCATGCGATGGATACGCCCGGGAATCACGTTGCGGGCATCGTCGTCCTTGTCGCCCTGGAACATGCCGAAGTCTACAAGCACCTTCGCCGCATCCGTTTCGAGAAGGTAAGCCGACCCGGTAACCTCTCCTGCCGCACCATAGGGTGTTATTGTTATCATCTTGCAAAAGTACGATGTGTAATTTTGTCCATGGCCCAAGAACAAGAGACGGATGCAAAACGAGTCGACTACCGACTTCTACGACGGTTACTACGCTTTCTCAAACCGTATAAGTTCCATCTCGTTGGTGGTGTTCTTCTCACTCTTGCATCCAGTGCACTTGGTCCTCTCCGCCCCTTTATCACGCGCATTGCCGTCGACGACCATATCGCCAAGGGCGATCTCAACGGCCTGTTCATGTTCATCGGTATCATCTTCGGATTAGTGGTCATTCAAGGGGCTACACAATATGCTCTCTCACTTTTGATGACTTGGATCGGCCAGCGCGTGCTTCTTGACATTCGTAACACGCTCTTTAAGCACGTACAAGCTCTTGCACTGAGGTTCTACGATACCACACCTGTTGGACGCATCGTAACACGAGTTACCAATGATGTTGAAGTTCTCAACGAGCTCTTCTCAGCCGGCGTCGTCCTCATGATATCGGACATCATGGTGATCTTGTGGATTCTGACGTTCATGTGGAATACGTCGTCGCAGCTAACGCTGCTCACAATCATCATCTTGCCGTTTCTGCTTGTTGCCTCATTCATCTTTCGTGCGAAGGTTCGCGTTGTCTACAACAAGATCCGTCAGCAGGTTGCCCGCATGAACTCCTTTATCAATGAGTTCATCACCGGGATGACCGTTGTGCAGTTGTTTCGTCAGGAAAAGCGCATGGAGTCCGACTTCCGTGCTATAAACCAGACGCACCGTGAGCTGCAGGATCAGTCGATCATGTATTACGCCACGTTCTTCCCTGTTGTGGAGTTTCTCTCATCGGTTGCTCTTGCCATCATCGTATGGTACGCCTCGAAGCACATCGGTACAGGCGAGATGACCGTCGGTATGCTTATCGCCTTTGCACAGTTTACAGAAATGTTCTTCCGTCCTGTACGGGACCTCACAGAAAAGTACAACACCCTACAATCGAGCGTTGTGGCCTCTGAGCGCATCTTTTCCATGCTCGACACAAAGCTCACCATAGATGATGCACCTGGAGCTCAGGCGTTTGGCGGACTGAAGTCTGGCATTGAGTTTTCCCATGTTGACTTTTCCTACGACGGCACGACGCAGATCCTCAAAGATGTATCGTTCAACGTGCGCAAGGGCGAAACACTTGCCATCGTCGGCGCAACAGGTGCCGGTAAGAGCTCGATCATCAACCTCCTCTGCCGCTTTTATGAGTATCAAGGCGGCGAGATTCTCATCGACGGCAACTCGATTCGCTCGGTTAAGCAGGAAGATCTTCGCAAGCGCATCGCCGTTGTTTTGCAGGATGTTTTCCTCTTTTCGCGGAGTGTTGAAGAGAACATTTCTCTCGGACGCAATGACATCTCACGCGAGGAAGTGATAGAGATTGCCAAGCAATTGGGTGCTCATGGATTTATCTCGAAGCTGCCGCATGGCTACGACACAAACGTTCGCGAGCGCGGTGCTGTTCTTAGCGTTGGACAAAAACAGCTTATCTCATTCTGCCGCGCACTTGCGCAGAACCCCGACATCCTGATTCTCGACGAGGCTACATCAAGCATCGACACCGAATCAGAACAACTCATCGAAGCATCAATCTCTACAATGCTTCAGGGCAGAACTTCTATTGTCATTGCGCACCGATTGTCAACCATCCAACGTGCCGATCGGATCCTGGTCCTGCACAAGGGTGAAGTTGCCGAAACAGGTACGCACGCAGAACTGTTGGCTGCAGGGGGCTTGTATGCCCGCCTGCATACGCTGCAGTTTGCGCAAGCTTCGTAGAAGACCTTACTGCTCGGTCCAAACGCCCATGGCGTAGAACTTCTCGCGTCGTTGCTGCACGAGCGATGGTGTTGGCGTGCGCGTGAGGTTGTCGAGTTCTTCCAACAGGGCTGATGTCATTGTGTTGAACATTGCCTGCGGATCGCGGTGGGCCCCACCCGTGGGCTCGGTAAGAATGCGATCAACGATGCCAACTTGAACGAGATCCTTTGCACCCAGACGCAGTGCTTCGGCAGCCTGCTCCTTGTAGTCCCAGCTGCGCCAGAGGATCGATGAGCAGGACTCCGGCGCGATTACCGAATACCAGGCATTCTCAAGCATGAGAATTCGATCACCGATACCAATGCCAAGGGCGCCTCCAGAAGCCCCTTCTCCGATGATAACGATCACGATGGGTGTCTTGAGCTGTGACATCAGCAGCAGGTTCTTGGCTATTGCTTCGGCCTGGCCGCGCTCTTCGGCTTCGAGTCCCGGGAATGCGCCAGGTGTGTCGAGAAAACAGATGACAGGCATGTTGAACTTCTCTGCCATCTGAAACAGACGGAAGGCCTTGCGGTAGCCTTCCGGATTCGGCATTCCGAAGTTGCGATGGACGTTCGTCTTGGTGTCGCGTCCCTTTTGGTGACCAATCACCATGACGTGGCGTGAGCCAAGCTTTGCAATACCACCAACGATTGCTGGGTCGTCTCGATATGTACGGTCGCCATGAAGCTCTACGAAATCCTCGAAACAATGCTGGATATAGTCCAGCGTATACGGACGATCGGGATGACGTGCAATTTGTACGCGCTGCCAGCGCGTAAGGTCGCGATAGATCTCAGCACGCAGGCTATCAACCTGTTGCTCGAGCTCATCGATCTGTGGTTGAATATCGAGCGTATCGGTGAGCGCCTTCATTTCCTCGATCTTCTTTTCGAGCTCAGCGATAGGTTTTTCGAATTCGAGAACAGTTGTACTAGCCACGGTTGCGTCTGATTAGTTGCTTAAGGATGATCTCTATGTCCAGCGACAATGAATAGTCGCGCACATAGTAATCGTTGAGTTGTTGGATGGTCGGCTTCGAAAGGTTGGCATTCCGAGTCACCTGAGCCAGCCCGGTAACTCCAGGTTTGCCAGATGTTCGCTCTATGCCGTCCGGAAGAAGACCTACAACGCTGGCTGAACCTCGTAAGACGTTCCACCAGAGCTGACGCAGGCCGCTCTTCCGATGCAAAATTAGAACCGGCATTCCCAGCGTCAAAACAAGTGCCCCTACGACAACGTCAACGATGCGCTTGGCCACACGGTTGCGGAATCGCAGAAGCGGAGGTACCGATACTGTTGGTTCCTCACCGGCAACGTCATTGATGATCCGTGCGGTCACAATATCGTCGTAATCTGTTGCCAGATGGAAGCGCGCACGATACGTCGAACATGCGATCATGAGCTCCATGGCCTTCTCATGCGGCATTCCTTGGTCTGTAAGGATAACCTCTTGCGCACTCGTTACATCAAGAATTCGAGACAAGTAGCTAGCCTCGCCGAGGATCGGATATCCAGAGAACATGCGGTCTGAAAACGGTGTCACCGAAACCACACCAGCGATCTCTGTATTGCGATGCTCTGCCTTCTCAAGCTCGTCGATGATTCTTGCTGTGTTCTCATTGATACCAACAAGCAACACTCGTCGTGTGCGCGCAGCAGAGGCTTTGTCGGTTAGTGCCGCAAGCCCCCTTATCATAGCAAACATCACGGCACTGAACCCAATCGTCATCAAGAGCACGCCGCGGCTAAAGCCGAAGTCTTTGAAAAAGTACGTCAGCGACGAAAGCATGAAGAACGTCACAAGCAGCCCAACTGCACTGCGTCGAACCGTAGGCCGATACTCGACGTATTCTCCAACTGAGATCAGTGACAATGTTGAGATAATCGTGAGTGCAATCGGTACGATAGGATATGCATAGTCAGGAAAACCAAACGGATGCTGAAAGCGCACCGATGTGGCGAAGAGCAACACGGCATTAATCGCGACCATGTCGAAGAGCCAGATAATGATCTCGCGTTTCTTACGCAGTGCCCGAGCCATGATGCTGCGCGCAACGATGCCCAGACGCAGAAACGCCAGAAAGAGCTGTGATCCACCAAAGTGTTTCTTGGCAAAGATCTCCATGGCCTCGTAGAACACCCGCACCTCGTTCATGGAGCTGCGTTTTGTGCTCTCGCCCTTGTAATGGATGATGTTCGTGGTGTGAACGTACATCACACGTTTGCCGGAAAGCTTTACGCGGTGGCACAGGTCGATGTCTTCTCCGTACATGAAAAATGCGGGATCGAAACCGTCGAGCTGCCGCATGAGCGCCGTAGGACCCATCATAAAGGCACCGATCAAGGCATCAACCGGATAGGTTGCATCAATCGGCAGATACGTCATGTTGTACTGCGCGAACAGCTTTGAGTTCGGAAAGATCGACTGCAGTCCGAAGAGCTTACAGAACGATGCCCACGGTG
>CAZAGH010000070.1:0-8154 GCA_964484755.1 uncultured Melioribacter sp.
AGCAGATGCTCCGACACCAGAGGTCGAGCAAGTAACTCCCGCTGTAGCTCCAGAAACTTCATCAGCTGCAGAGCCTGTTGCCGAGACGGCACCTGAGCCTGCTGCCGAAACACCAGCAGACGAGCCTGTTGCTGCACCTGTTGCAGAGGCATCGACTTCAGCTGATGCATCGGAAGCCACGAATGCGGCCGCTCCAGCGCTCAGCGAAGAAGAAAAGGCTGAGCAAGCAGCCAAGCGTGAGGAAGAGCGCAAGCGTAAGGAAGAAGAACGTAAACGTCGTGACGATGCCTACGCCAAGCTTGAGAGTATCAATGCGGAGAAGGGTTCGTTCGATGTAGTCATCATTGAGCGTGTCAAGGGTGGTCTGCGTGGAGACTTTGAAGGACTGCGCATCTTCTTGCCAGCCTCGCATGTAGGCCTGCGTAAGAATGCTCCCGAGGATGAACTCAATGAGCTGCTGGGCAAGACGATCACTGTCAAGGTGCACGAACTACAGTCTGATGATACCGGCTATAAGTCTGCCGTGGTAACACGCCGTGACATTCTCATGGATGAATATTGGGGCAAGCTCGAAGTTGGCACGGTCCATGACGGCGTTGTATCGTCGATCACAGCCTTCGGCGCATTTGTCAACATCGGCGGTGTTGAAGGCCTTGTCCATGTATCGCGTCTGTCAAAGTCGCGCATCGAGAACCCTGCGACCGTTGTAAAGAAGGGCGACAAGATCAAGGTTACGATCGCAGAGGTCGACCGTGAAAAGCGCAAGCTTGCACTCTCGCACAAAGAGCACGAAGCAGATCCATGGGTTGGAGTTACAGAAGCATTCCCAGTTGGAAAGCGTGTCAAGGGCACTGTTCGCCGCATCACTGATTTCGGTGCCTACGTTCAAGTTGCGCCCAAGATCGAAGGACTCTTGCGCATCAGCGAACTCTCATGGACACGCCGCGTGAAGCATCCGTCAGAGGTTGTTGCTGTTGGACAAGAACTCGAGCTCGAAGTATTGTCTACGAATGCTGAAAAGCACCAACTTTCACTTGGATACAAGCAGACTCTCGAAAACCCATGGCTTACGCTGGCATCAACGTTGCCGATTGGTTCTGAGACAACTGGCGTCGTGCAGCAGGCCAGCACACAGGGGGCTGTCGTACGCGTAAACGATACGTTTGACGGTTTTATGCCACGCTCGAAGATGCTCAACTCGGGGCAAGGCCGTGGAGCCAAGGTTCAATTGAACGTTGGCGATACGATCAACTGTGTTGTCGTTGATCTTAATGGTGATAACGCATCCCTGATTCTCGCGATGAAGGGCGATGACGGCGCCATTGGTGGTCAGCAAGAAGAAACTCACGGACACCGCGAGGGATCACGCGATCGTTATGAAGGACGCGACGCACAGCGATCACATCAGCAGGTGCCATCCGACCCAGGCGTTACTCTCGGCGACCTTTTGAAAGACGCACAAAAGTCAATGCTCCAAAAGTGATACCTGTAATAGCACTGCTGTTCATTGCTGCGTCCGTGATCATGCAGGCGCAGACGTCCAAAAGCGTCGTCGTGCAGCCGCGTGTGATGTCGCCAGGCGAGTTCATTTCTGCAGACACATCTGATATTGAGGGGCGCACTGGCATTCCCGGCCAAGTGCGCCCTCCTTCTTCTGAGGAGCAGGACAGCGCGTACCGAGAAGCGCTAAAGCTTTCGCTCAGTGCTTCAACTCGCTTTGCCATAGCGCTCCGCGAAGCATCAGCTATGCTTCGCATGCTCAGTGCAACGAAGCGGCCAGCAACGATCTGGGACCAGATAAATGAGACGATGAACATCCCCGCCTCTGTCCTTGCACCAAGGCCTCAGGAGATCGCACAGTATCAGCTCACACTCGCCAATGCGATGTATGTACCCGGTGTACTCCTGTTCCCTATGGGTACAGGAAACATGCAGGTCAACCTGAATGATATCGCCAAGGTCTTTGGTCTTGGTGAAGATGTTAGCCCAGACATTCGTTACGTTGTCGACGAACAGCTCTTTGTTGAGATTGTCATCTACTCCTCACAAGCCATGATCGTCTCTACGCTCTACAGTGGCGTGCAAGCCCCTGGCGTCTATACTGTGACTTGGAATGGAACCTCGCAGGATGGCCGCGCTGTTGCTGACGGTGAATACATCGCCGAAGTGCGTCTTGGCACGCAGCGGCTGATGCGAAAACGAATTACCTGGAAGTCACGATGACATTTCGTTTGTTCGCGATTGCACTCCTGCTTCTGACCAACATATGGGAGTTGAGTGCGCAATACGAACACAACGCTCTCATTGTTCACCTAAGACCAGACTCACGTGCGGCCGAATCATGGATTCGCGCAGAGCGAAGCGGCACGCTGTCGATACTGCTTCCTATCCTTGGTGAGCACAACTCGACCGGCTACGTCAGCAACGCCACGCTGAAAGCTCTTGAGCGCGCAATCCAACAGCGGCGTGCAATGGCCAAGATGACAACCACGCATGGACTTGAATACATAGCCCTTGTGCGATACGAACGTTCGCTTGACCCCAAGACGGCAGCGGCAAAGATCTCGCGACTAGCCGACGTGGCATACTGCGAGCCCCTTCCCGAGACGAAGATTATCGGATCAACGAACGATCCTCTGCTTGACCAGCAATACTACGTTAGTCTCATCAAGGCCAACGATGCTTGGGACAGCTTGCCTTCTGGCAATCCAGTTGTTGTTGGTATAGCCGATACCGGGATCGACACTACACACCAAGACTTACAGGGTCAGATTTGGAACAACCCAGGTGAAACTGGGCAGGATGAAATGGGGCGCGACAAACGCTCAAATCGTATCGACGATGATGCCAACGGCTTCATCGACGATTGGTACGGCTGGGATTTTGTTGGGTCTACAGGCCAGAACCCTGACAATTCTCCGCTGCCCGGGAATCCTCATGGAACCCATGTTGCCGGAATCGTTGGTGCAGTTCACAACAATGCCACTGGTATCGCTGGAGTTGCCCGCAATATCCGCCTGATGCCGCTGAAGATTGGCGGCGACGACCAGTTCTCGACGTCGATATCAAGATCTGCCGATGCTATTCTCTATGCCGCAAGCATGGGGGCGGCTGTGATCAATTGCTCATTCGGCAGCCCCTCCAGTTCATTCGCAGATGTCAAAGTTGTTGAGCAGGCCACACTATTGGGAGCCATCATCGTTGGAGCTGCGGGCAACGATGGACAAGATCTAGCCTACTACCCTGCCGCCTACGAACAAGTAATCTCGGTTGCAGCAACAGACTCTCGCGACCGTGTTGCAGTGTTTTCGAATGTTCATCAAACCGTTGATGTCTGCGCTCCGGGAGCATCGATTCTCTCAACCGTGCCGTTCAATCGCTATGAGCTCTATGACGGAACATCGATGGCATCGCCCGTAGCTGCTGCAGTCGCAGCCATGGTACGCCAGGTACACCCAGAGTTCGCACCAGAGCAGGTACATGCTACGATGAGAGCTGCCTGCGTGTCGATTGATGATATGAATCCAGCGCTAATTGGGCTCACGGGCAACGGCAGAATTGATGCTGCCAAGGCCATGTCAAAGGAAAAGCTTCGATGGGCAACCATTACGAACTATCGGATGAGCGATACAGACGCCGACTCCGTTTTTGAATCATCCGATACGCTTGTGGTTTCGATAACACTCAAGAACGCACTTCGGCCACTTGATTCATGTTGGATTCGATTGACGAACGGCAACCCTGAGATTGACATCGTCCTGCTCGATACTATCGTGCGCGTTGGTGCAATTGCGGAGGGAGGAGTTAAGCAACTTGATGACGCTGTGCGACTCATTCTACCGAAGAACGTTGCCAGTGATGGTCAACTTCGCATACTGGCCCATATATACGAGGATACTGTCAAGATCACCACAACGGCCTTGCAAACGGTGGTGAACCCCACCTACCGTACGATGCAAGGCAACGACATCATGGTGACTGTCAATTCGACGGGTAACATTGGATTCAACGACTATTCGTCAAACACTCAGGGCGTAGGGCTTCGATATCTCGATTACCCGAACATTCTGTTTGAAGGTGCATTGATGCTTGGCACGGGACCGAGCAAGCTTCCCAATGTTGCTCGTGGTGTAGAAACATCGACGAAAGAGATGTCTTTTACAGTCTCGCAGCATGCACGAATCTTGAGTGATAGCATCCCATCGGGTCTTCGTATTGCTTCAACATTTACTGATGCAGCAGACTTCTCACCACTCGGCGTATTGGTACGGGAGAATGTTGTTTCGCTTAACGACGACTCAACACGCAACACGATGCTCATCGTGCTTCGGATCACAAACACATCAGATACAGCCTACTCAAATCTCCACGTATCGAAGTTCTTTGATTTTGACATCGGCGACGCCGGCTCAGGCGACATCTGCTCGTGGAGTAATGCTGATCAGACGCTCTACCTCCGCAATACAGAACTAAATTCTCTGCCACATGTCGGGTTGTCGATGATCTCACCTCACACCGTTAATGCTTTCGCTATGGATAATGAGGGGGCCAGTGATTGCCCCAGCATCTATGACGACTTCGCACGGTCTGAAAAGTGGTTCGTTATGACGGGCGGTGTAAAGCGTGCCTCATCTCGCATCACCGATGTTTCAGCGGTCATTGGAGCAGGTCCAATCATCCTTCTTCCAGATTCAACAGTTGAGGTATGCTTCGCACTTGCCGTTGGAACAACGCAAGAGCGCGTCAAATCTGGCATCATTGCGCTGCGCCAGAGCGCAGCATCACTCGGATACAATGTTGGTCGCGGCAATGTTCCAACTACCATCGATGAGATTATCTCCATCTCGGGCGGCACAGTGCAAACGCCTGGAGATCGCGACATTCGTTTCAGACTTTATGCACCAACCAGCGTAACTATCGACCTTGTTGACATTCGTGGCGCCATTGTTTCAATGCTCTACAACGAACCGTACGTTGACGCTGGATTGTACGATGTATCGATCACGCTGCCCGAGGCAGCAGCGGGCATATACTTCCTACGACTCTTGACCAACAGAGGGCAATCAGCCCTGCCCATCTTTATCTCCGCTGCAGAATAGCTACTGCCTCAACATGGTAGGTCTGTGGGAACATGTCCACAGGCGTTACGGAGACAACATCATAGGACTCATGAAGCAGCGCACAATCCCGTGCAAGCGTTGCTGGGTTGCAGCTAACGTACATGATCCTCGGTGCTCCCACGGCAAGTATGTGTCGTACTACTTGTTCGTGCATGCCATTGCGCGGCGGATCGACCATGATCACATCAGGATGCGGGAACTGCTCAAGCCGCTGCAAAGCTGAAGGATGATGAAGATCGACCACATGAAACTCAACATTGGCAATACCATTGCGTTCTGCATTGGCCTTTGCATCCAAGATCGAGCTCTCGACCAGTTCTGCCCCAACAACGTGACGTGCTCGCTTAGCAGCCGGCAGCGTTAGTGTGCCTGTTCCGCAATAAAGGTCCCACACCACACTCTCATGATGTATGCCGGCCCCCTCCATGGCCTTACCCACAAGATGCGGAAGCTGTATCGTGTTGGTCTGAAAGAATGAAAAGGGGCTGATGCGATAGTGGATACCGTCAGAGACCTCTTCAAGAAAGCCAGGCCCGATCAGGGTACTGATCGAACCATTGGCCACAGGCGACCACGTGTCGTTGATGGCATGGATCACCGTGGAGTCCTTGGGCAGATGTAAGGCGATCTCTAACCACGACTCGACAAAGCGTTCTTCTTGTTCTGACTGAGGAGTTGTTGTGATGAGTACCGTCATCACCTGTCCCGTTGCCGCACTTGTTCGAATCACAAGATGCCGTAAAAACCCATGATGATCGCGCTGGTGATAGGCAGGCACAGGGATGTTATGACGGCACGCATGCGTATGCTCGAGCACCTTACCTGCATCATCCGACTGCAGCATGCACGAGCTGATATTGCGAACCTTGTCGAAGCGACCAGGAACATGCAGCCCCAACGCAAAATCACGAACAAACACGTCGCCACTGTCGATTTCCTCACGGGTAAGCCAGGCAGACCCACCAAAGGAAAACTCCATCTTGTTACGATATCCAAATGGTGCAGGAGACGGCATCGTCTGCGTGATCTCGCCAACAGGTATGCGCGCCAGCCGTTCAAAAGAGTCAACAACATGCTGACGCTTCCATGCAATCTGATCTTGGTAGGAGAGGTGCTGCCACGAGCACCCACCGCAAATCCCAAAATGCTGACAAGGGGCTTGGATGCGCTGGGGTGAAGGTTCGAGAACCTCGACTGTCTCAGCGATGATGTGCTTCTTCTTTTTACCAACGATACGTGCTCGGACACGCTCACCGGGCAAGGCACCCTTTACAAAGTGCACATGACCGTCGATACGTCCAACGGCAATGCCCTCGAAGCCGAGTGCATCAATCGTGATTTCAATTTCCTGTCCGAACAAATTCTTACGCATGCATTGTCGTGGTATGTTTGAACGGCAAAGTTAACCCTGTAGTGGACTTCACGTTGAATTTCGTCGCTCCTCGTCTTCTGCAAGCTCTCATCATCATCGCATGCGGTGGAGCGCTTATTACTGGATTCCGTCTTCACGGAGATCCACCGCCAACCATTAGCTCAGTCTCTGTTACGCATACCTCAGCAGGCTCGACACTTACGCTCTATGGCACAGGCCGCCTGGAGCTGCCAACGCAGATCGAGCGCACTGCCCGAGGATGGGTCTTGCGCCTTGCTCGCACTTCAATCTCAGAAGGCGCTATTGATGTTGCCATGATGAGCTCCAAGCTTGCGTTCAAGGCCGAACAGCGAGGCGGAGTATGCCTCTTCAGCGTTGTCTCGACATATGATTCGATCACAGCCAAGCGCTCAGGTGCAAACGACATTGTTGTAACGCTTGTCACGAAACAATCAGCACCAAAGGAGTCTCGGCGAATAGTTGAGCAGCCAGTAGAGCGTGCTAACGTTGATGCGATCGCAAAGAAGGGGCCATGGAGTCTTGATGTTATCGTGATTGATCCAGGGCACGGCGGACAAGATGCCGGGGCTGAGGGAGTAAACGGGGCATATGAAAAGAATGTCGTTCTGTCAATCGGTCGTAAACTCCGAGACATTCTTGCAAAGACGATGCCCACGACAAAGGTTGTCATGACACGCGAGACCGATGTCTTCATCGAACTTTTCCGTCGCACAGAGATCGCCAACCAGGCAGGTGGCAAACTCTTTGTGAGCATTCACTGCAATAGCATGCCAACCAAACCGCACCCTGCTCACGGATGCGAGACGTACATCTTACGTCCGGGGCGAAGTGACGATGCGGCACGTGTAGCTCGGCGTGAGAATGCATCAGTAAACTTTGAGACAGCCAAGAAGCGCTATGAGGGAATGACCGAAGATCAGATTATCGTAGCCACAATGGCCCAGAGGAGTTTTGTAAAACTTAGCGAGTCGTTTGCCGTGAAGATTCAACGCGAGGTTACCTCAGGTGGAGCTCTTACTGACCGGGGCGTGAGCCAAGCGGGCTTCTACGTGCTTGTTGGTGCTTCCATGCCTAATGTGCTGGTAGAGACAGGTTTTCTTTCGAACACCAGCGATGCCGAGTATCTTGCATCCTCGAAAGGACAGGCAGCCATTGCGCAGGGTCTAGCTCGTGCTATACAGTCGTATGCACGCGAGTATCAAAATTCTCTGCAACACTGACGAACGTCTTTATCCGTCAATCACGCCTTATCACGTGCCCGACACACACACCTATACCGTCAAGCAGCTAGCATCAAAGATGCTTCCGTTCGTGCGTCCCGCATGGAAGCTAGTTGTGCTCTCGACGATCGCAAATCTCCTCTTCTCTGTCTCCAATGCATTGATTCTGGCCGTTGTTGAGCCGATCTTTCGGACATTGTTCGGGAGTTCACCTGCGCCCGTGGCAGGAAAGCCCCTTCCAGCAGTCAATGGAATTAAAGCTGCCTTCGACAACATGATCGCGGCACTGCTTCAAGGAGCCAATCAGAGCAGCGCCCTCCGTAACATTTCACTGGTACTGCTGGCACTCTTTGTGATCAGAGGCATCACCAAGTACATCGGAGCTGTGCTCACAACGCGTCTTGAAGAAGGCATCATGAAG
>CAZAGH010000071.1:0-7848 GCA_964484755.1 uncultured Melioribacter sp.
GCCTCGGGGTCTGTTGTTGCAAGCACCAGTCGGTAGCGCTCATTCGGGTCTGTGAGCACCGTCCACTGATACTGCAGCGGCTCCCTGCTTGGTCCTGCTCCAAGCATCTGACCCCGCACGCCGAGCACAGGCAGCTCGATGAACTCTGCGTCGCTCTGGCGCTCAAGCCTTGCCTGGGCCATTGTTGCTGATGCTCCCTGCGTTTGGGTCTTGAGCTCGATCTCAACGACGTCCTCGGCATCAAACCATGCCGTGTGCATGCGCGCGCTAGTGGTGGTATCATCCCAGAGCAGACTGTAGTGCTTGCCGCCGATGAGAATGTCCGAGAGCAGCGCGTCAAACTGATCTGAGCGGTACCCACGCCATATGCGGTCGCGCGGGATGAACACATCGTCGGTCTCCTTAAAGAACCCACGCGTGCTGCGGTCGATATCGGGCGTTGGCAGGTAGAGTGCATTGGAGTAGACTGCTGAGACGTCGAGCTGCAGGGCAGACTCGCTAAAGCGTCTGTTCTTGAGCAGCGACGGACTGTGAACGATGCTGTGACGTGCCGCCACGTGAGGCATGCGCTCGCCCTGGAGCTCTCCCTGCGCATTACGCATCGTAACATCAAGGGCGGCCCAACCCAGATTGTTGATAGTCCCGACGACCACGGCCTGGTCACGGTAGTAGCCGTCAACAAAGGTCATGTGATAGACATGTGGACCAATGCCGGGGTGGTTCTCAGAGTTGAACGAGAGCACCACGGACGTGTCTCCATAGGCCCATGAGCTGGCTATCTGTGGCGATGTCACCTGCGTGCCCTGCACTGTCTTCTGCTCGCCCTGCACCAGTTCAGGATTGCGCAGATCCACGTCCAGATGGTAGATGCTACTAATGGCAGAGTGCCAGAGTGTATTGGGCACCGCTGCCGACCTACAACTGTCCCAGCAGTCGATGCTCATTCTATCGATCTGCCAATGGGTGAACAGCGTCAAAGGCGTGGACGTGTTTGGATCTGGACTGACGTCGGTATTGTACTGCTCTCGGTGCTCCCATGCTATGCGGTCAGCCTTGTGGTTGACATATCCATAGCTGCGCAGAGGGTTTAAGAGCGACATCCCTGCATCGTCATACTCCGACATCTGCCGGTAGATCGTCGGCTTGCGGTTGTAACATATCTTACGAACAGTATCTAATGGTGTGATTCGCAGAATATTGTTTGCAGCTACGAATGGCTGTTGCAGTTGTGGAGTGTTTCCGCGAGCTACGAGCCGGTGCTGGACTGTATCGCCGTTGTGAAACAGACGCGTATAGAGAATGTGCTCACCCTCTGTACACGAGCCCTCGCCCGTGCTGCGTCCTATCGCGCCCTCCTGCCAGACAAGCGGGATGTCATCTTCACCGAGGGCCATCTTCGTATACGAGGGCAGTGACGGAAACTGGGCAACGACACTGTCCATGGCATGCATCTTCAGAGCCTGTAGCGTGCCGTTGGTAAAGAATGTAGCCTCGGGCTTTTTGAACCCAACAATGATCCCTTGACGCACGTCAGACCACGCATAGAAATTGCCGCCTATTGTGGCACCCACAACAGGTGTGCCCCAGTTACGCAGGCGGTCGGCGTTCTCGGCCGGGCACGAGGGGTAGGCCATGCTGTAGGCCAGCACGCTCGAGCGCATTGTGGTGTAGAGCTGAGCCTGCATGGCGTGTGTGGCAGCATTGGCTGCAAGGCGGGCCTCGCAGATGGCGATATCCTCGGGACCTTGACTCTGGCAGGCATAGACAACATAGACACATGGGTTCATGTGCGGTGGCAGGTTGGGATCATCGCGCACAACAAGCGACGGATAGCCGCAGTTGGCAGACTGTCCGAATATGAGCCCGTCCTGCCGGATAAACGTGTCCAGGGCAATCGGCTCTTCCCACACAATACGAGGATTGTAGATCCCTGCGGTGTCAACAGATGCTGCCGAGTTGTTATCAGATGCCAGCAGCTGACTACGCCGGTAGTAGACCCTGAGCAGTGCGTTGGAATCGGCCTTCATGTGATAGACGATGTGATAGCGGAAGCCGCCATCTTCACGGGCTCGATAGTACTGCTGAGGTTGCAGCGTATCCATTCTGCCGCAGATTGGATCCTGTAGAGTCAATGGATCATAGAGCGTGCGCTCAGGAGCCGGAGACCCTGGACTCATCCCGATGGTATCGGCCGTATCCTTGACAAGTGTGGGGTAGACCACGACTTTACGCTGGGTGTTGTGGGCCAGCCAGCCCTGCATGTCGGCAGGTTTCTCGCCCTCGAGGACCGTCACACGAAACATCTTGCCTTCGCCCGGCAGAAAGTCTACGGCCAGCTCGCGGTCCTGCCCGATGATCGTATCGATGCCTCCGCCCATCTCTTGGAGCCGCAGCAGCTTGTAGCCTCCCGACGTTGATTTATAGTTAAACGGTATCGTGATCTGACGAGCGCCGCGTTGGGCATAGGCCAGATCAGGATTGCTCGCAACCTCGCTCAGATAGGCGTCGTGGGAGACAAACTCCCAATGAGTGTGGTTGTCGGGTAGCGTATCGACATTGAATGAGGTTCTTGGCAGAGGAAGCCTTGGATCGGTTCGGCGGTTTAGGACACCCAGTGCGAAGACAGAGTCCATAGGCTTGCCGTCAATGGCATGAAGTGTGATGTCGGCAAAGACAGAATCCGGTGTGTCGTAATCAAAGTGTCCAGGGATATCGGAATGAGACACTCTATCACGGAACCGCCGCACGTGGCGCGTCTTAAGCCTTGTTGCAATCGTTGCTGTGTCGAAGAAATGCGAGAATCGCTGCGCCGGTGTATTGTTGGGGTGCTGGCAGTCAATTGTCGAGAAACCTTTACCATACCATGCGCGAAGCCGAAGCCTTGTGAGTATGTGATCTCCTATGGTGTCTCGGCTGCGGCCAATAAGTGAGTCCATGGCTGTTACGCAATCCGTTACTTCACGGCAGATATCACGCAGTGCGAACCCACCTGAATATATCCGAGCGGGGATTGTTGATGTTCGCGGACCTATACCATCCAAGCTATCTACGGTTTCCTGCAGCCCTGTCATCGTGAGTGTGTTTGGAAAACCGGCATCATTGCGGTCAGATAGGTACAATGCCGCGTTGAATGGATCGTTGGCCGTTATCCATTCAGGACAGATCGAATCGGAGGTCATGATCTCTTCATCAGTGCGATTGGCATATGGGGGTTGTAGAATTGGAGATACCTGCGGGTTCAATGTGCCCGCGCCAACAACTGACAAGCCAAGTTCAAGATTTCGTTTGATAATCTCACCCGAGGCATCAGTTCGCGCAAGATTTTGCACGTTTGAAGGTAGCGCACCTAAGCCTTGTTCCGTGGATACAATGCCTTTGTAGATCATCATGCCTTTAGCACCCAGTACAAGAGGCATCCAAAAACTGAGCCGTATCTCTGTAGATGTTTTGGGCCTGTTGTTGGCAAAGACGGCATAGTGATTTGTCGGTGCCACAGAATCAGCGCCGGGCGAAGTATGACCTCCTGCTACGGTCTGCAGATAGTACTGTGGCCAAATGTTTGCAATCCACGGAATGTACTGACCCTGTCTTGCCAGATCAATTCCCCATAGCATTGATGACTGATCGCGGTAGCTAACGCGCATGCGTCCCTCGAGTGATGCGAGAATCCCGCCGGTACCATCGACATACTCATCCAGGTATCGGTGTTCCAGTAAGGAAAGCTGGCGGTCAGGTGTGCTTGTATCGCCGGAGTGTTCAGCATAGTTGAGAGGATCTCTCGTTTGAATGGGAAGCCTTCGTGGGGCTCGCCAGTGCCAGCGCCTCTCGAGATAGGTATCGGGGTCGTCTTCGAACCACGCATTGGTGTGAGCCGTGTCGAAGACGAAGGCACCATTCTGGCTTGGTGGTTCTGGGAACCGCAGGTTTAATATCCCCATCTTAAGACCTGCGTAGGACTCGGTCCAATTCATCTCAAGAAAGTGCATGCGTTGGTCATAAGCACTAGCTGTTTCGCCAGCTCTCTGCGCAAGACGTATACTCTGATTCCAACGTTTCCAGCCCAAGTTGTAGGCATAGGAGGCAATGTTGGCAGACGTGTTAAAGCCAGCGCCCTGCCAGAACGTAGTTTGACCCATCAAATGCATTTGTTTCGTGTGGTCTTCGGCATTGACTTCTGTAATCAGCGTCCCACCTAGCATCGCATTGATGCGGCGAAAGGCCAGCCAATGCACGATGGCAGGCTCGTCGTACCCATAGAATCGCCAAATGGTAATGGGGTGAGTGGTGTCCACTCCAATAGGAGGGGTGTACGATGCTACGGCTCTGTTGAGCTCCTGGTCAACGCCACGCACGAATCTGTTTACATTGCTTCGTATACGCTCATTGTGTTGTCCAAAAAGCACATTGGTCATATGCGGCGTCTCAATGCGGATGCTGCGTATCTCAATCCCGAGACCTGTGGTTTGATCCTCGTTGTAGGATACCTCAAGGCCAAGACGGCCGATCTCATTTGATGTAGGATGTCTATAGCGTGCCGGGAATCGGCGGTTGTTGATGTTGTTACTTTGACCATTGTTGGCAGTATTCCAATCACACCGGAACTCTGCATAGATCGTCACTTCTCCATTGAGCGTATCACCGACTGGAGGAAGCATGCCTTTGCGGATTCGAAACTCATTGTTTTGTGCATTTTGGCCTGACGGAATGCCAGCGATTGCTGTGTTTGATATTCTGCCCGTTGGCACCGTGTCACCGTTTGCATATCGTTGTGTTGGACTCGTAAAAAATGGTGGCAAGACGTTTGGTGGCAGCATGGAGAAATTAATGTATGTCTGGCGCTGCCCTGGACTAGGTATCTGCGTTCTGCTGATACTACCATACTCGATGTCAGTGACCGTTCCCAACGCATACGGCAGGCGAATACTCAATACCACATCACTATCCGACGATCCTGTTGGATTTGCCTCCGCACGGCGCAGCGTCACACTTACTCGCATGATCTCGGTATTCATCGAGCGGGTTCCCCATGCATCATAATTTGTAGGCACAGATGGTGTGCCAATCGTTTGAATAATTGGTGGATCGTAACCGTCTGGTGATCGATCTTCTACCTTCCACATGATTGCCGTATCCAGTGTAGGTTGGTCTAGGGCAAGAGTGAGAGTCGATCGCTGCAGATTGCTACGATGAAGTCCTAGCCGGTAAGGATCTGCACGCGTACCTGCACCTAAGCGCCCACCTAACATGCGAATGCGAAATCCGGCAATAGCCCGTGACGAATCATTATGCAGTAGGATTACGTCATTAGTTGTGTCATTAAAATCAAGCCATGGAGCGTATTCAATGCCAATGGCTGCTCCGGGGTTGCCGAGTTGTGCTGCAACCGGATGTCCATCAATGTTCACATCTGCACTCACCCCGTTAATACAAGGAATAAGACGGGTGCCAGCTACATAACTATCGCGCATGGTGCGCTGTAGTCCAGATAACTGGTTGCCTGTTCTATCGAGGGCATCGTTGACATGAAACAATGTGCCGTGTGTCATTCGGCCAATGGGCGAATACGGAGCTACCCAATTCCAACCGATGATAAAGGAAGGCGTGTTTGTCTGTACAATCGACCGAGCTGCTAGAGACGAATCCCAGCTGCCTGGTACCCAGCTCAGGCCTGGAAGCAAAGAATCGGGTGTCTGAGAGAATGCTAATGAAGAAACTGCAATGGTGGTGACAACGAATGCCACAACAAGGCGCGGCTTCACTGCTTCACCACGATGACGGTGCTCAACACTTCATTTGTTGCCGACATCGTGCTGAGCAGGTAACTACCTGGTGCTATCTCCGTTGGGATCTCAATTCGAAATATGCGTGTCCCGTCACTGGCTTCAGTGATCTCCGGTTGTGAACTCGAAGCGACAATAAGACCTTGCATGGACATTAGACGCCACGTTGAATTTAGAGCGTTACTCATTAATGTTACAATACCCGTAGTTGGATTGGGGTAGACCGTATCAAACTGTTCCTTTCGAGAATTAATCACGCTTGAGACTAGTTGGGTCATGTCAAAACAGTATATCGAGTCCTGGCCATTTGTAGTATATGCCTCGGTCATATCACTGTTGAAAATCGGTTGAAAACCATATCCATTGACGAGTCTAGTGTCCACAAACGCATTGGGGGAAGGAGAGCCAACCGTCCACCGATACAGACGATATCGGTCATCTAAATTCAACGATGGCGAATTTCGTTTCCCAAAGAACGTTGTGCCGTCGCGATTCCAGGCAAAGCTATCAAAGTCGCATGCATCGGGTGAATCCCCGTCACCCTGGATTTGCCATACAATGGAACCGTCGTTGAGGTTCATCACCACAGCTCTGGAGGGCAGATCTGGCTTCGTTGCATCAATTGCCCATGCGCAACCAGCTGTCATGAGTTTTGTGCCGTCTATTGATAGCGTTGGAACTCCCCAAAGTGAGGTGACTCTTGGCGTCTGGTTTGTATCGACAAGCTGTTGAATCGCAACGATTTTGCTATAAAGGACACCATCATGCGTAGTGTATATGTTGTAGGCTGCAATACTCTCGGCCGTGTCAAAGCTGATACGATGACGTTGGTAAGGTACGTTCCAACTCATAGCGCTTCGACGATTGATGATTACATCTTCCAGGTAAAGAAATTTGCCATTAGGTGAGATTTGGACGTCGGTCGGTCTTCTGTTCACGTTAGAACCAATTCCCATTTCAGCCGAGTCTAGCATGCGTTTAGTTGGATAGGCTACCATGATCGTGCGACTAAGAAATTCAAATCCAAATACTATGAGATCGCCGTTATCCGTAGTGGATAGAAACCTTATGATTTGGACCGGACGATCCTTCATCTTGTTCCAGATCTCGGGATAGTTACTGGTCTTTATGGTATCTACAACCCGCCCATTCTTGGTGTCAACAACGAGAATCGTACCAGCCCATGTCCCGACAAACAATCTGTCTGCATTACGTGCATAGGCGACGGCCGTTGATAGATTAACATCCGGAGACTCAATCGTCCACTTCCGCACCCCAATCCTTGGAAGCGTTCCCTGCGCGTGGGCATTTGACGTACAACACAAAAGAGCACATAGTGTGATAATTCCGATGGCGACAAGCTTGTTCATTGAAGCCCCTTTCATTTTGGTAAAACCAATAGATCTCTTGAAATGGTGTATTCGATGTGCAATCAAATCTCGATTAAAGTTTGCCTGGCGATACCTTAACAAAACCTTAATCGAAACCTACTAGTAACATCCAGTGCTAAAACCTGCTATTCAATAAATGATTGGACGCTGGAGAGGGTACGTAAGGTTACTAGTTCTTTACAAGAGTGAAATGCTGCACGTACTCTGCTTGGGCATTGCGGACAAGCAACGTATAGCGGCCTGCCGCCAGGTCGCTGGCTAGGACAATGCGCACGGCATTTTCTGTCGCCGCAGTGCTACCAAAGTCAACCAACTGCCCTGTGGATGAGACTACCTGCCAATGCACTTTCTCATCGGGCCAGTCCCATCGTATGGTAACAGCGCCCGTTGTCGGGTTGGGATAGAGTGCATGTTGCTCTGGATTCGTTGGTCCGCCTTCGGGTATGCCAGTAACGAGCTCATCGAAGCTCATAGCGACAAGCATCTTGGGATACGCCAGAGCAGTTTCGAACTTTGCAGCAACAAAGCACCGCGTAAGATCCGGTGTAAACACTGTACATCCGGCATGATCACTTGATAGCGCAATATATCCAGGAACAAATCCGCCGGTTGTTCTGGGTTTCGATCTGGCTATGGGAATTGTATCGGGGAGTCTGTAGAAAAAGCCCTCATCAATG
>CAZAGH010000072.1:0-7402 GCA_964484755.1 uncultured Melioribacter sp.
CACGAGATTACTACCGATAAAGCCCGCTCCACCTGTGACGAGCAGTGTTTTCATAAGATTTTACCGATGTTGGTCGTAATTATCGCATGCACTACAACCCTTATATAACAAGGCTTTCAGCTCCTCAAGGGTTCTCGCTCAGGCGATTTCCGAACAATTTACGGTAATTCTATCGGACATTCCTACCGATTAATCGCATGACACTTGCAGCAATGGAGGGCAGTGTGTCGGAGTAGGTGTAGATCGTGCATGTAGCATTGATACGATCGATACCATACGGACTTCCGCAGGCAACAACAATAACTGGTCGCCCAGCAGCAAGTCTTGTGGCTATCTCCGGGACTCGTTCGGCACCCGGCAGATTTCCGCGATATGCTATGGCCTTGCCAAACAGCGCAAGAACCAGCACATCTGCCTCTGCAATCCCATTCGCTAGATCGTCTACTTCAGTGTCGGATATCGTGCCGTCGATGTATCCGCAATCGATATTCATCTCCACGGCCTGCGTCAGGGCCTGGAACCATGTGGTAGCCGAAGACATATCGGCATCTGATACAACAGCGAGAGCGGCAACTTGTTTGTACTGCGTAAGCGGTAATGCTACAACATCTCCTGCGACATGCTGAGCTTCGTCTGCAGCTTTGAGAGCAAACATTGCATGGGTTGACTGATCAACAACTCGTTGTTCATGACTGCTGAGCTGAGCCACCGAGCGGACATACCTCTGCTTGACGGATTCAATTCGCCGACGTGAGGCATCCAGGTGCTCCCGTGAAAGCCGTCCAGATTCAATGGCCTGTGCGATGGCAACTATTGCCGCTTCAATATCATCGGGCATCAAGGCAATGTCTGCCCCTGCCTCGAGTGCCAGCACTGCGGCCTCTCCGCTTGGCCAGCGATCCGCTATGGCATGCATATCCAAGGCATCAGTGCAGACAAGTCCGTCGTATCCCATTCTGCCCCGCAACAGGTCATTGATGACCCTGCCAGAGAGTGATGCAGGTAAATCGGCATCAATAAACGGCACTACAATATGCCCGACCATCACCGAACCTACACCTGCTTCTATGGCTGCCTTGAATGGGACTAACTCACGAACGATGGCAGTTTCTTCTGTTACATCGATCGTTGGCAACGCCACATGCGAATCCACGGTTGTGTCGCCGTGACCTGGGAAGTGCTTTGCACAGGCCAATACACCGCGAGACTGTGTGCCGCGCACGTATGCCTGCACATGCTGCGCTACAGCCTGAGGTTCTTGACCAAAACTGCGCGTATTGATGATCGGGTTATCGGGGTTTGAGTTGATATCTGCTACTGGTGCCCAGTTCCAATGCACACCGAGAGCATGTGCTTCATGAGCAATCAACGATGCGATGGATTCTGTTGTCTCAGCAGCACATTTGCCTAGGGCCATCGCACGTGGATACGAGATGCCCCCTTCTAACCGCATCGGCAAACCGTATTCATAGTCGGCGGCAACAAGCAACGAGCCGCCTGCACGACGCTGCAGCTCGTCGATCATCGCGGCCGTGTCTTCGAGTTTGCCCAAAAACACACCGATGCCGCAAACGCCTTGGTCAATGAGTCGATAGGCCTCGGAGCGATAGGCTGTCGAGTGCCATTCGCTTGCATCTACCCGAACCATAACGTGTCCGGCGGCAAGCATACGTGCATCACTCATGCGTAGGCTTTCTTACTCAGCGAAGACCACATTATCGCCCTCGAATTCACGGATGAGCGATCTGTAGGAATCCGGGATGCGCTCCGGACGATGTGTTGCAGGATTGAGGTGTACAAGAACGCTGCTGGCCACGGCCAGGATGGTGCCGTTCTCGTGACGGATCACGTGTTCAAACCCGAACGAAGAGTTCTTGACAAACGGGACTCGTGTGTAGACCGTATACGGGTCGTCAAAGCGGGCCGCCTCCTTGTACTCGATCGAAGTCTTGAGGACAACGAAGAAGTGCTTTGTCACAAACGAATCGCGGTCGATCGGCACACCGATGTCGCGGAAATACTCAATCCGTGCAGCCTCGAGCCAGTAGAGGTACACAGCATTGTGTACAATGCTCTGACGATCTACATCATACGAGCGTACGCGACTGTGAAGTCGGTGATGATATGTACCATGACCTTCAATAACGGCGGTACGGTGGTCGACAACTGCTTCTGACTTCTCTGCTGACGGCATGAGCTCTTCTCTTCTATAATCGTTGCACTTGACAAAAATATGGATTAGTCGGCCAGCACATCATGAAGAATTGCCACCGCATTCGTCACCATTTCGGTGCTGATCTGATGGTACATCACCGCACGCAACGTGCCCGGGTAAATTGGCGCTATACGCAGACCGCGCCCGGCGCAGGCCTCCACGACGCGGGCATCTTCCATTCCCCGAACCTGAAAGACAACGATGTTCGTCTGCACTCTCGCACTGTCGATGACAATCCTTGGATGCTGGGCAAGTCCTGCGGCAAACTGATGCGCATGCCTGTGGTCATCGGCAAGCTTGGGAAGATTCACGTCAAGCGCATACATAGCTGCAGCCGCCAGGATGCCTACCTGCCGCATACCACCGCCAAGCATCTTGCGCCAGCGGCGCGCGCGCTCGATGTGCTCATGCGAGCCAACGATGAGCGAGCCGACGGGAGCCCCAAGCCCCTTGCTCATGCAGACACTCAGTGTGTCAAAGATCTCACCGTATGACCGCGCATCTTCGCCCGTGGCCGTTATCGCATTCCATAGTCGCGCTCCGTCGCAGTGCATGGCAAGTCCGCGATGCTGCGCCAGATTGCGAATGGACCTGAGGTGATCAAGGGGCACTACAGTTCCCCCATGACGGTTATGCGTGTTCTCAATGGCGATGGCTGCTGTCTTGGGATAGTAGTAAGCAGCCGGCCGTATGGCTTTCTCGATGTCTTCAATCGCCATTGCCCCGTACTGCGATGACACACCATGCAATTGCGCACGAGCCACGACACTGGCGGCCGCATTCTCGTAGTGAAAGATGTGCGCATCGCGCTCACAAATGATCTCATCACCTGTTGAAGCATGAAGTGCGAGACAGATCTGATTACCCTGCGTGCCACTCGGCACAAAGAGCGAGGCCTCCTTGCCAAAGAGCCCGGCTACACGTGCCTGCAGTGCCTCAACGGTGGGGTCCTCGCTGTAAACATCATCTCCAACTGGTGCAGAGGCCATTGCCTGACGCATGCCCTCGTCTGGTATCGTGAGCGTATCGCTTCGTAGATCGATCATTTCGTAGCAGTCCTAGCGAGTATATTCGAAGCCAAATTACTCGAAAAACTAGCAAGCCCCTGTTGATACGATCATGTTTAGCGATCCGCAACATCACCCCGCACGCAGAGCCCATGGCATTGAGCCATGCGACGTTTCCTCCCCGTTCCTAAGCTGGGGTGCCGTCATGAAACATCACGACGCGCGATTCCTCGAAAAGCCATGGATGGTCTACGTTAACGATGCGGGGTCGACTTCGACATGGTCATACAGCGTGTTTATCGACGTAGCACGCCGGGTGTCCACCATTCTGCAGGAGCATGGCGTGCGCCGTGGTGATCGCATAGCCATCGCCAGTCATAACCACCCAGACACAATCCTCGCATACTTTGCCTGTTGGCTCATGGGGGCCTGCGCAGTGCCGCTAAATATGACCGAGGACGACCAGCGACTCGCCTACATCATTGGTAACTCTCGAGCCAAACTTGTCCTCTGTAAATCCGAGTACCTGGATCGCATGCACGAGCCATGCACAACGCATGGTGTGCAGGTGCTGGAGATGGACTCAGACGCAGCCGACTCGAAATGGTATCAGCGTATCAGGTCGCAGGAGCCCCTTGCCTATCCGACAGACGATGTTGACATGCGCTGGGACGACTGCATGGTGGTATACACCTCGGGCACAACTGGCAATCCCAAAGGTGTTGTGCTGATCCAGCAGTGTTTGTTCAGTGATTGCACAGATATCGCCTCGTGGTTTGGTATCACTGAGGAGACGCGTATGATGTGTGTTTTACCTGTGCATCATGTTAATGGCTCACTGGTAACGCACGCAACGCCTTTTCTGGCTGGAGCGTCGGTTGTGCTGCATCGCAAGTTTTCGCCACGAACCTTTTTCCCGTCAATCGTTGAGCATGGCGTCCATATCGTAAGCGTAGTGCCAACGCTGCTTGCCTTCTTGATTGACGCAGGCGCCGATGCTTCGGGCGTTCAAGCATCAGGTTTCCGCAACATCATTTGCGGTGCCGGCCCCCTTACCTGCGAGCTTGCAGAGCGGTTCGAGTCAGCGTATGGCCTGCGCATCACACACGGATATGGTCTGTCGGAGACAACGTGTTACACCTGTTTTCTGCCAACAGGACTCTCTGATGAAATGCACAGGCATTGGATGCAGGATCATGGATTCCCCTCGATCGGAGTTGCGATCCCGTCCAATGAAATGTCGATTCATGACCCTCATGGCAACGACGTGCAGGATGGAGAACGCGGTGAGATCGTAATCCGGGGCACGAATATCATGCGCGGATACGATGCCAATCCAAAGGCCAACGAAGATGCGTTTACCCATGGGTGGTTTCGATCAGGCGACGAAGGATTCCGCATCTACGACGAGCAATGGGGACACTTCTATTTCATAACTGGCCGACTCAAGGAGCTTATCATTCGAGGGGGCGTGAATTTGGCCCCGCTCGAGATCGACGAGGTGATCAATCGCGCACCAGGTGTTCAGGCCGGTATTTGCGTAGGCTTTGAAAACAACATGTATGGCGAAGAGGTCGGCGCACTCGTCATCCGGTCGGACGACGGAATCCGCGAGGAAGATATTCTGGCCTATTGCCAGGAAAACCTACCCTATTCTAAAGCACCAAAGGTGGTTCTATTTACCGATCAACTGCCGGTTACTTCTACGGGCAAGTATCAGCGCAACAAAGTCAAGCACCTGTTTGCTGCTTGGAAGGACACACAGTTTCGCAAGGGGTAACTACAGCTCGATGTCTTTGAGCTTGACTCCAGTGCGCGGCACGTAGAAGTACGTGCGGACCATGTCGAGACTGCGTGGCTGAGAGCGGTATGGGGCGAATGTGTACGAGATGATCCAGCCGTTTTTCACAAACCGCAGTATCTGCGTCGGGTTCGTTAGTCGAGGATTCGTGTAGGCCAACTCATCGAGCATGTCCTTCGTCAGTTCAGTGGTGTCGGCACTTGTGAACATATGGAACACGTACTGACGCGTCTTGGTCACATCCAGCGCATTCGAATCAACTGACGAGCGAACGTAATTGGCCGAAATCTCGCGAACATTGATCGAGTCGTAGTCGGCAACCCGGATAAAGTACAGCGCAGTAACAACACTGTCCTTTGTCTGCACCATTCTATCAATCTCTTCCGAATAGTCATTTGCACGGAAGTACCTCAGACCGATATAGGCGCCAGCAACAGCCAGACCAAGGGCCACAAGGACACCGATGAAGATCTTTGAACTACGGGTTAGGCTTTCGGGCATGGACTCATCGATTGATCAGTGAAGGAAGCTCGGCATATTGATGTACTGGCTTAGCCAATCCATCGCAAGCATAGTAAGTGCAAAACTACTGGGGATGCTGATATTATCATCGAGTTTAAGACGTATCGATGCCGCCTCGACAATTCCGCATACGATGCTTGCTAACACGCCCGAGACCAGAAACCAGGGTCCGGCGTGGAAGATCGACTGGTAGACGGCCGTCACGCCAATTGCCGTTAGGACAAAAAAGGTTGTTCCGACGAGCGACTTGTCAAAAAATCTACGCTTACCATAACGTCTGCCGATAAGGGCCGCAGCCGAATCACTTACGATTAGAACCGTAAAAGCCGTTGTACTAATGACCTTCGGGAACAGCAGGAACGTCAGGGTCGCAGCGATCAACACCCATGAAGCACCAGTAAGCCGAAAGACTTCGGCAGTTACTTCATGTGGCCGCAACATCTTGCCAACAAGCCGGTGCATGATCCGCCTTGTAGTGGGATGATAATGCATCAGTACGTCGATAAGAAGCGACGTAAGCGTCATACCAACGAGGATTGAAATGCCTGTCCAATGTTCCAACTGCATGTACACAATCGGGATCATGAGCGACGAAAGATGAATCCCTTTCCGCGCAAGCTCACTTGTGTACGATATTTGCTCAGACATGAACCAACTTCCTCTTGCCCTTCGGGCGTGTGCCAAAATCAACGTCGGCCTCGACGTGCTTCGAAAACGACCAGATGGATTTCACGACATCCAATCGATCTTCGTCGCGGTCGACCTGCACGACACGCTCGTGTTTGAACCGCAACAGTATCTCGAGGTTGTGTGCATCCCGGCTGTAACCGATTCCCCGGATGACAACATCGTCGTCAAGGCAGCACGAGCCTATGCAAGAGCTTTCCCCAACGACAATCTGACCGCAAAGATAACCGTCACGAAGTCCATACCAACGGGAGGAGGCTTGGGAGGGGGCTCATCGGATGCCGCCTCCACCTTGATTGGCTTGGCATTGCTCAACGGTCGATCCTACAACGATGAACTTCTCGCGTCTCTTCAGCCCCTTGCCGAACAGTTAGGATCAGACGTGCCGTTCTTTCTTCGCTATGGTGTGGCCCATGTTTCAGGTCGCGGCGAGACAATTCAACGCCTCGACACCAACATGCCCTGGACAGTGCTACTGATTTGTCCTGGCATCCACGTCAACACTGCTCAAGCGTATTCCACATTGGGGATAACTGGAGACCGACAAGGCATCGACCTTGTGAGCGCATGGGCGCATGTCGTTACAAATAATGTAGTTGCACCGTCTGAATTCACTAATGATTTCGAACGGGCAGTCTTTGCTCAACACCCTATTCTTGCAACACTTAAAGACGCTCTCTATGAAAACGGGGCCTTGTATGCCTCGATGAGTGGCAGCGGCTCGACAATGTTTGGGTTATTCACAGATGTGGAAAAGGCCGTGGAGGCGCAACAGGCCTTCGCTGGACTCTCCACCTATATTTGCTCACCCGTGAACGAATCCTTCAGAAGAGCATGAATATCCTCCTCGTTGCCGCAGAAGTAAGCCCCTATGCAAAGGTCGGCGGTCTTGCAGACATGGCCTCGGCCTTGCCGAAGGCTTGGTCGCAAGCCGGGCACGACGCGCGTGTAATCCTACCGCTCTACGGAACGATCGACAAAGATCGATATGCACTGAAGAAGCTGGACATGCTCGTATCCGTACCCTTTGGCTCGTGGACAGAATACGCCGAGGTCTGGCATGGAACGCTACCCGACAGCTCGGTTGATGTATACTTCGTGCGCTCGTCGGACTACTTTGATCGCCCAGGCATTTACGGCTACCACGAGGGCTTCGAAGACAACGACCGC
>CAZAGH010000073.1:0-7243 GCA_964484755.1 uncultured Melioribacter sp.
ACCGCACAGCCTTTGGATTCCAGCTTGTTGCATATGCCGGACCAGAGACTGGTCTTCGCGATCGTGCGTCGTATGTGCTGCAACAAGGTAAGATTCGACTAGTTCTTACCACACCCCTACGTCCCAACAATGACATCACCGACCACATTGCTAAACATGGCGACGGTGTAAAAGTCTTGGCACTTTGGGTAGACGATGCTCGCGCAGCATGGCAGGCGACCACACAGCGTGGAGCCGTGAGCACTCAAGAGCCAACAGTCCTGCGTGATGATAGCGGCGAGGTTGTTGTAGCGTCTATCAAAACATACGGCGATACGATCCACACATTCGTTGAGCGCAAGAACTATTCTGGAGTATTTCTACCAGGATACCAAGCTGCAGATGATGGCTACGTTACTGAGACAGTTGGCTTGCTTCACGTAGACCATTGTGTCGGCAACGTCGAACTCGGTCAAATGGACACGTGGGTCAAGTTCTATGAAGAAGTTATGGGCTTCAAGCTTCTTTTGACGTTTGACGACAAAGACATATCGACGGAGTATTCCGCATTGATGTCGAAGGTTGTCTCGAACGGATCAGGATACATCAAGTTTCCAATCAACGAACCTGCATCTGGTAAGAAGAAGAGCCAGATTGAAGAGTATATCGAGTTCTACAATGGACCTGGCGTTCAGCATATTGCTGTTGCTACGAATGATATCCTTCACACCATATCGGAACTGCGCCGCCGCGGCGTTCAGTTTCTGCACGTGCCGGACACGTATTACTTGGACTTGCTAGAGCGTGTTGGTGCGATCGACGAAGACATCAATGATCTGCGCAAGCTCAATATCCTAGTCGACCGCGATGACGAGGGATATCTTCTGCAAATCTTCACGAAGCCCGTCGAAGATAGACCTACGATGTTCTTTGAGATCATCCAGCGTCGCGGTGCAAAGTCATTTGGCAAAGGTAACTTTAAGGCCCTGTTCGAGTCGATTGAACGAGAGCAGGCCCTACGAGGAAATCTCTAACATTCACATTTGTTTCACCTACACAGCCGACATATGGCTTCATCAGCAAAAAAGAGCAGCGCATCAGCCGCACTCTTCCACGGACATAATCCATTTCTGGAGTCCGTCAACGCGTACTTTGACAAGGCAGCGGCAATCATGGAGCACCCTAAGGGGCTACTCGATCAGATCCGGGCATGTAACTCAGTGTACTACATGCAGTTCCCTGTCCGTATCAAGGGTGGTATCCAGGTAATCCAGGCATGGCGTGCTGAGCACAGCCACCATAAGCTCCCTACCAAGGGTGGTATCCGTTATGCGATGTCTGTCGACCAAGAAGAAGTGCAGGCACTTGCAGCGCTCATGACATACAAGTGCGCTGTTGTGGATGTACCATTCGGCGGTGGCAAGGGTGGTATTCGTATTGACCCTAAGCAGTACACCGTTGAAGAACTCGAACGTATCACACGCCGCTACACGGTAGAACTCATCAAGAAGAACTTCATCGGTCCTTCTGTTGACGTTCCAGCTCCTGACTACGGTACAGGACCGCGTGAAATGGCCTGGATCGCCGATACATATCAAGCAATGGCCAAGGACGACATCAACGCACTTGGTTGCGTGACAGGTAAGCCTGTTGGTCAAGGTGGTGTGCGCGGACGTACAGCGGCCACAGGTCGTGGTCTTTATTTCTCCGTTCGCGAAGCCGTCAACGACCCGAAGCTTATGAAGAAGCTCAAGATGACAACGGGTCTAGGCGACAAGAAGGTCATCGTGCAGGGTTTCGGCAACGTAGGTTATCACGCTGCGAAGTTCCTCATGGAAGCCGGCTCCACGATCGTTGGTATCATCGAGTGGGATGGCGCTGTTGTCAACCCTAAGGGTATCGACGTCGAGGCACTTAATGCCCACCGCAACAAGAAGGGTTCTATCACTGGCTTTGCTGGTGGTAAGACAATTAAGGATGGCAACAGCGTTCTCGAGCACGAGTGCGACATTCTCGTACCTGCTGCTTTGGAATCACAGATTCACAAGGGCAACGCCTCGAAGATCAAGGCAAAGATCATCGCTGAAGGTGCAAACGGACCTATCACCGCTGAAGCCGAGCCAATCCTTCTCAAGAAGGGTATCCTCGTAATGCCTGACATGTACGTCAATGCCGGTGGCGTGGTCGTATCATACTTCGAATGGTTGAAGAACCTCTCGCACGTTCGCTTCGGACGCATGGACAAGCGCTTTGATGAAGGATCAAACTCACGCATCATCTCAACAGTTGAGCAGCTCACGGGCAAGTCACTTAGTGCTGCAGAACGCTCAATGATCGCTCGTGGTGCCGATGAAGAAGATCTCGTCAACTCGGGTTTGGAAGACACGATGATTTCATCGTATCACACCATCATGGAACACTACTACGGCAACCCGAAGGTCAAGGATATGCGCACAGCTGCCTTTATCAGCTCCATTGACAAGATTGCCCAGTCATATTTGTCGCTCGGTATCTTCCCGTAAGGGGCTCAGCACTTCGCAAAACAATAAGCGCCGCAATAGTCAGACTATTGCGGCGCTTTTCTTTTTGTGCTCTGTAGGTGAGAGACAAACCTCTATCGCACGATCACCTTGTGGATCGAGCGACCTGTATTGTTGGTAACCACCACGAGGTATAGTCCGCTTGGTACAGCATCGCCATTTGCATCACGACGCGACCATACGATCTCGCCCATTCCACGCAGCGATGCTATCGTGGTGCCCGACACCGTCATGACATCACATGTGAGCACCTCATCTTGACGTCCTCGAATGAAGAGATCATCTGTCATTGGATTCGGGAAGACTTGCAGCGCCGTGGATGACTTCTCTTCGTCGACTGAACTGATTATGCGGCGTGAGAGTCGAAATGCGTCTGTGCCGACATCAGAAGTTACGCTCACCGTTACGCCCTCTCCCGACTCTGTTACTGTCTCGAAGCATAGCTCTAGCTGCTCTCCCTGCTTGAGTGTAAATGGAAGCTGCAAGTCGGTAGCGAGCCTCCACGTATCACGTCCCTGACCGGCAATACTGATGCGCGATATAGTCGCCGTTGAACATGGTACTGTGAGTGTTTGATTGCAATTCTTCGCATTTGCCGATCCATCCGGGAAGTACACGGTGTCTTGGGCGAACCGAATACCCGAAACTCCCTCTCCATCGATCTTGAATGTTTGATTTCCGCTGGACGCAAAAAACTGTATGGAAGCATTGAGGGGGCCGATCAATTTCGGCGTTACACGAATACGCACATCACGACGCTCATTTACATCCAGTGTAAACGGCGCGACCAATCCGACAACCTCAATGTTTGCAATAGGCTCGGCTGAAATCGACGTGATCGTGACAGGTGAGCCCCCTTCATTCACAAGCAGCCCGGTGATAACGGTGTCGATAACGCTGCAGGCTGGGATGCTGGCGAACGTAATTGTTGGCTGACCCAGTACGAACTTCCCGGGGCCTGCAACCGAGGTGATGCGAACTGTTGCCTTGCGTGTTTCAACTGTATCACAGTTGTTGCGCACAGAGCAGTGATACACACCGCTGTCTGGTTTGGTGATTTTGGCAAAACGATACGTTGCAGCAGTTGCGTTGGCGATTGCTGCACCATCTTTGAACCATTGATACGTAAGCTGTTCACCTGCTGCAACAACAGCGAGCGTGAGTGTATCGCCTTCCTTGAGAGAACGATCAACTGGCTGAGTACGTACCGTTGGCTTCTCTGTGACCAGAAGTTTGGCAATCGTCGTGGTTGCCGACGGACCGCAAGCCCCCTCAATGAGGCACGTGTAATCGCCTTCATCAAGCAGTGTGGCAGCATCAATCGTTAACTTTGGCTCTGTACCACCGGAAACGATACCATTGTTTTTCTTCCACGTGTACGTGATGTCTGTGCCCGTTGCTGACACAGTAAATGTGACCTTACCACCTTCACACACGGTCACAGCCTGTGGTTGCTTCGTTATCTCGGGCTTTATACCGACAGTTACATCAACTGCGTTCGAGGTAACGCTCGTATTGCAACCAAACACTACGCAATCATACTTGCCCGCCTCATTCGTAGTAACGGTGTTAATTGTAAGGATAGGCTTCGTACCACCTGGAATATCAACACCGTTTCTTCTCCAGCGGTACTGCAGATTGGTGCCTGTAGCGGCAACTGAGAGATTGAGCGGCTTGCCAGCACAGACAAACGTTGGCTCGGGTTGCAGACTAATTGTAGGTCCTGCGTTGATGACAATTGACTGCACCGTACTGACAACTTCCCCCGAAGCAACGTCAACCATTCGGAGAACATACGTTCCCTGCTCGAATGCTTGCGGGATTGCCCATGCATAGGACAGCGTATTTGCTTGAACTGTGGCAATTACTGTCTGCGACTGAAAGTTATCCTTCGATACTTCCAAGCGTATCGATGCTAGACCTGCCTGTGTCCACGTGATATTCATCGTTTGACCAGTGCAGAATGTCTGATTGGCCGTCGGGCCTGTAATCGAGCCTCCGATCACGCTGATCTGTATCGCACCGGTAAGATTCCAATCATCTGCTCCGGTGGCGCGGCCATCGTTGTCAACGGCGTTTCCGGCCGCTGTAAAGGTATATGTGCCGGCAGTTGGTGGTGCGGTCCACTTGAACTCGAATCGAGCAGCTCCGTTGTTGAACTGCGTCGGGTTGTTATGCGTGACCTCCCCTGCTGCAACCCTACAGTTCGCTACTGCTTGAAGCGTACCGGCGTTCCCACCGCCACCCTTAAACGCAGCATTGAAGCCAGCGTTTTGGTTGTTGGCGTGGGCCACAATCACAGCGTAATCGCGAGTTTGCCCAGTCAAAACTGTTCTGGGCCCCTCCAGGACGACTGTCGTTGCAGCCCCTTGGCCACCATGACACCCGCCGCAACCAGAGTTTGAACTCCCCGTCTTTCCGCCTGAGTCAGCCCAAACACCTTGTGGGGCTACGCAGATTGCGATGAACATTGCCAACGCTGCTAACATAGTTTTCATGGTACGTCCTTTAACCTCAACATTACAGATACGTCAACCCCGGAAAATACAAAGGGGGTAGTCGTTAAACGTCTACCCCCTGCTGAAAATTCCGTTGGTATATGCTTACGAATTGGAGAACAGCTTTGCCTTAACTGCAATTGTTTCGCCAACGCTCTTGCCAACCACACCAGCTTTGCCCTTGATACCATGGTCGGCAAGCTTGACATTGAAATTCGCTTCGATCATCGCCAGGTTACCAGAAGCACGCTTCTTTGTTTCAGCAGACTCTGGCAAATATGTTATCGTTACGTCGGCCGTTGAGTTAACTGCGACGCCATGGCACGTAAAAGTCCCAACAGCCTTCGCAGTAACAACATTACGTCCGTCCTTGGTCGTAACCTTAACATCCTTGAGCGACTTTACAGCAAATGTGATCGATGGATACTTCGAGGCATCTAGCCACATCGCATCATACATGTGCTCATCACGCTTTGAATTGGCCGTCTTCATGCTCATCACGGCAACCTCGATTGTTCCAGTTGTTGCTTCAAGGTTTGCTGCATCAAGTGTGAATGAGCCTGTGACACCTTCTGATGTCCCGTTGATCGTTTCCGCAGGAGCATCCGAAATGAACTCAATATTGTTCTTGCCAACGTTGTTGTTCAGGCTGAACTTTTTTGCACCGCCCTGTACGCCTGGGATGCCGGTTGCATACAACGAAAGCGCCGTCGTGAACGTCAATGCTGACATGAGAATGGTTTTCATGATAGACTCCTGTGTGGTAGAAATTACAAAGTGTGTGTTTACACACGCATATTACGAAGAATCTCTGACAATAGTGTACAGGCCCTCTGAATCTCATCAATCGTCGTGTCCTTCGAGACGGAAATACGCACTGCCGCTCGTGCTTCGGCTTCTGGAAGCCCCATGGCCTTGAGCACATGCGATGGTTGAAGACTGCCTGAGACACAAGCACTCCCGTTCGAAACCGCAACACCAGCAATATCCATGGCCTGAAGAATCGATTCCCCATCGAGCTTCTCGGCATCAAGGAATGAAACGTTCAGGACATTTGGCAGTGCTTCATCCAACGGTGTGTTGAAGCGGACCTTGGGTACCATAGAGACAATCATCTCACGAGCTGTTGCTATACAGGATCGCATATGTTGTGTGCGATGCTGCATCTGCTCAACAGCAAGGCGAGCTGCTGTTACCATACCTACTATCAGCGCTACTGGTTCTGTGCCCGCACGCCGATTACGTTCCTGTCCGCCCCCTTGCTGATTGGCCTTGAAGTCTATTCCCTTGCGGATGAACATCGCGCCCACACCCTTTGGACCATGAAGCTTATGTGCCGAGAAGCTTAGAAAGTCGACAGGTAGATTTCCGACATCAATGGGGATCTTACCGAACGACTGAACCGCGTCGCTGTGAAGAATCGCATCCTTGATGACCGATCGCACGGCTTTAAGGGGCTGAATGACACCTGTTTCGTTATTAGCGTGCATGATACTGACCAGTGCATGCTCAAGAGGATACTTCGCGAGGGCATCAAGATCTACCTTGCCGTAGACATCGACTGGGGCCTCGATCACTTGAAAACCCTGCTGCGCAAGCGATTCCGCCGGATGAATGATGGCATGGTGCTCTGTCGCGGAATACAACAGCGACGAGGCAAGCTTGGAGTCGACAAGCACACTTTTCAGGATTGCGTTGTTTGACTCCGTTCCTCCACTCGTAAAAATGATCTCCGCTGGATGCGCACCAATCAGCCGTGCGAACTCAGTACGCGCCTGCTCGATGGCAACACGTGCACCACGACCGATCTTGTAGATGCTTGACGCGTTGCCATAACCCTCTGTCAGCCAGGGCATCATTGCATCGAGTACCTCTGGATCGAGGGCCGTCGTCGCACTATTATCGAGATAGATCACGATAACTTCCCAATGCCCTTGTACAGGTCGTACTTGGCGCTGTAAAGAACAATGTTTAACTCTTCATCACGCAGTGTACCACCCGACGGAGAGAGATAGAATGTGGCCGTGTGCGACGTTGGCACCTTTGCCAATGTGCCGTCTTCCTCGACATAGAACCGAAGGATCTTGTACCCAAGGTGTTCAGGTGCGCTTTGCGATTGTTCCAAGACATGTTCAGGACTATAAAGAAGAAGACCTTCACGTGCGCTATCGGAGCTGATATTCTCGCTCATTTCATGAATTCCCAGAGTGTTGCCACAAAATTAAC
>CAZAGH010000074.1:0-2862 GCA_964484755.1 uncultured Melioribacter sp.
GCGGTGATAATCTGCAGACCGTCGACGATAGCTTGAGCAGCGATGATTCGATCGAACGGGTCCCTGTTATCCCATTCTAGGGATGCTGCCAACCGGGAATGATGGGCATGAACCGGGAGTGCCTTGAATCCATACGACGGCAGATTGCTGACGACTGACTCAACGCGAGGAACAGTAATCTCCTTGCTCCCTCGGCTAGCCTTTTGCCACAGCTCATAGAATGTTATGGCCGAATAATAGACGTCCCGATCCCGACGTGTGAGGGCATCACGCACACGGGACGGTAGCCTATGTGGCTGGGAGTCATACCAAATCAAGGCATGTGTATCGAGAAGAATGCCAGATTGCTTCACTTCAAATCCGCAATGTTTAGAGGATCGTTAGGGTTCTCTTCATACACATCAGGATTCGTATTCGAGAACAACTCCCAATCAGAATAGTCTGCATTCTCGCACAGGTGTGCTCCAAGCCCAATTGGCCGTGTCTGCTTGACCGGTTCAAGCGTAACAACAGGTACGCCGCGCCGTGCGATAACTATTGTCTCGCCCTGCAGCGCCTGTTCAACAAGTTGAGACAGTGTTGTTTTTGCTTCATGCATATTGATCACCTTCATAGCTATGTACCTTATAACGAGTAATACGTGACAACGAAGATAGAGAATAGCTAGAGAGAAGTAAAGTTAGCTAGGCGCTAGGTACTAGGTACAAGTTACTAGGTACTAGGTACTAGGTACAAGTTACTAGGTACTAGGTACTAGGTACTAGGTACGAGGGGTACGCAAAAGCATCTACATGTAAAGAAAAATGGATTTGCTTTACATGAGGGTTCTCTCACTGAAAGAATATGCGATATTTTTGACATGTGAACGATACTCTACCAATCCTTCCCCCGCCGAGAACCATAGTGCTCGAAACGCCCAAGGTTCTCCGGCAACTGGTGCGTTCTCACCGGGCACTTGCTGAGCTAAAAGGAATTGCAACTGTGATTCCCGACGCCAGCATTCTGATTTCTACGTTGGTAGTTCAGGAAGCACGCGACTCCTCGACCATAGAAAACATCATCACGTCGCAGGACGAGGTGTTTACGGCGATGCTCTATGAGGAACGATCCACTAATCTGGCGGCAAAGGAGGTACATCGATATGCGAAGGCTGTTACTGTAGGATATACCATACTCCAGAAACAGGGTTTGTTACGAAGTAGTGATGTTGTTGAGATTCATGGTACGCTGTGTGATTCAACAACGGGATTTCGACGAGTACCAGGCACTGTCTTGAAGAATGCTGCTACTGGTGACATCGTCTATCGGCCACCGCAGGACGCAAAAGAGATTGAACGACTCATGTCGAATTTTCTCCAAGCATATCATAACTCTGAGGAGTGGGGCGTCGATCCGCTCATTCAAATGGCTGTCTTGCACTACCAGTTTGAGAGCATTCATCCATTTTACGATGGTAATGGTCGAACTGGACGAATACTCAATCTCCTTCATCTCGTGCTTAATGGACTCTTGGACACACCAATTCTCTACCTGAGCCGCGCAATAGAGCGAGAGAAGGAGAGATACTACTCGCTTCTGCAGAGTGTTCGCACCGATGGCGCATGGGAAGAATGGATCATCTTCATGCTGCGCGCGATTGAGGTCACGGCTGTTGAAACGTTGCAAAAGGTGATTGCAATTCGTGCGCTTATGCAAGCATGCAAACACCGAATCCGATTGGAACAACCCAAGATCTACAGTCAGGAACTCCTGAACAACATTTTCCGACATCCGTACACAAAGATCGATTTCGTTATGCGAGACTGTTCGATTTCTCGTCCTACAGCTGCGAAGTACCTTTCAACACTCGAGACCATGGGTATTCTCCGAAAGCACAAGGTTCACCGACTAAATATCTATGTGCACACGGATCTCTTTGCATTGTTGAGCGAGTAGGTACTTGCATTAGGTTACTCTCCACTCTCCACTCACAGGAGTTTTCTCAAATCACTCCTACTATTCACCTGCAGCTTCTTGTAGACATTGCGGATATGTGTCTTCACGGTTTCTGGTGCGATGAAGAGTTCTTCGCTGATCTCTTTGTAGGATTTGCCGAGTGCAAAGGCGCGCATGATATCTTCTTCACGGGGCGAGAGGTCTGAAAGGTCTGTCTTGGGACGCACCTTGTTGCGGAAGGTATCGAGGGCCTTGCGGGCAACGGCGCTGGACATAGGAGAGCCCCCTGACAAAATATCGTTGATGCTGGGTACGAGTTCGAGGTCGAGTCGGTCCTTTGTGATGTAGCCGTTTGCGCCGGAGATGATGGCTTCGAAGATCTTTGCGTAGTCTTCGAATGAGGAGATTACGAGGAACTCTGTGGTAAGTCCGCGACGGCGGCACTCGCGCAGGACAGACAGGCCCGTGATGTCGGGGAGGACGATGTCGAGAAGCACCAGCTTCGGTTGATGCTCGCGTATCAGCGCAATTGCCTGACGTCCGGATTCCGTGATGCCAACAATGGAGAAGGCTTCTTGTGCTTCGATAAGCGTTCTGATCTCATCTGCAAAAATGGGGTCGTCTTCTACGATGAGGACGGTAATCATGATTGCGTTCCCTGTGTCTTTGAGAACGAGATCGTGTAGCGTGTACCGCTGTTTGGTGATGTATCAACTGCAACAAGCGCTTTGATGCGTTTTGCCCTACGCTCGATGTTGTGGAGTCCATTGCCACGCTTGGCAGAAGGATCGATACCCGTTCCATTATCCGACCAAGTGATTGTCGTGACCAGCGCATCAGCGTTGATTGAGAAGTAAACATGTGTAGCACTCGCATGACGTATCGTGTTCGTGAGCATCTCAGAGATGATCATCAGGAGCTCGTGAC
>CAZAGH010000074.1:2962-6986 GCA_964484755.1 uncultured Melioribacter sp.
GTCGGGTTCAAGATTGAATGTGAAAAGCGGATATGATAGGGGGCCGACTGCAACGGCACTTTCACATCAATTCCTTGATGATGCGAGGCAGGGTTTGCACGTATCATCCAAAACATGCGCGAATCGGAAGTGTTCCATATTGCATTGGAGTCATCGTGAACTCTATACAGCAAGGGAAAGCAAGATGTAATCATGCTTGAACGGCTAGCAATCCGACTCACCAGATCGCCTTCCAGTATTTGCTCTGGAACGCTGCCAAGTTCTGTGAGAACATGTTGTTCGGGATTTTGCGCGGTTACTGCGATCAGCTCAGGCGTCCATCTATAGGAGGTGTTCGATAGTGGGATACTAATGACTGCATACCCATCATGGTAATAGCACCTGAGCCTGCGCGCCGAATCACGATAGATACCAAGAACGCCACCCCGCTTTTCATCAAACGGTATTGGCACTGCAAACTGCGGCCAGACCGTATTTGTAGCTGTATCAATGATGTCAAGATTATCGAAGTGTCTCAGTGCAATAAGCGAACGTGGTGCACTGATCTGCACCGGAAAGATGGTCTCCTCGCGAGTGCTGGTAGCGCCATGTGTTACGGCTGTCTGTGCGGAAACACAAAGCGTATCAGCACCTTCAAACCAATACGTTCTCTGAAAGATGTTGCCATCTTGATATGCGGCGAGAAAGGTAGAGCCACTGGCACCTGGTCGCTGAGAGAGATGCAAAGGTTTGAGATGCTTAGAATCATCACTGATGCGCACAGCAACAATTGCTGCTGATGACCGTGCTTTGACAAGCACAACGTCGTTTGTTATGGGAAGTACTGCAGCGCTTCGATTACTGCGACCAATTGGTAATACCTGAACATTCTGAGCTTGCAGGTCAAGCCTTGCAACTATTCGAAGCGATCTACGATCGAGTAGCAATAGCATATCGTCATTGAGCACAAGGATAGTGTTGCCACCATGCGCTACAATGTCGATTTCAGAGGAAACACTGCGGAGTTCCTTTGGTAACACCACGCTCGTCTTCTTGCCAGCGTGCAAAACGACCAGCGAATCAGATGTCACTGCTAGCAAAGAATCATTACCCAGTGGGTAGACGCCGCGAATGTTGCTTGACGCAAAGAGCGTATCGGGTACCGTCGCATCGGGTGCGGTAATCGACTGTGTCGCTGGTTCATTGTGCTTCGGCTGCACTAGGAACCATCGATCACCTACAAGGGAAAATGTTCCAAATCGTGTTGCATGAGCAAGATGTCCATCTGCACTTTTAACCAGCGAATCTGTCCACGCCAGAAATGTTCCATCGGCCGGGAAGCTCCGTATCACAGGCTTAGGCAGGGGGCCAAGCATTGGCTGAGACGCGATCCACGAATTCAACCACGTGGACGATCTAGATCGGTACGAACGGTAGAACTGGTAGTATGAATCTGCGTGCTGTCCAAACGCACTCGCGAGGTCATCTTGCACATAACCGAATTGTTGGATGGCATGAACAAGATTCAGATCTGTGATCGTGTCTGCCATTTGCCATGGTGCAATGCGCTCATGTTCCTCATGTGCGCGTCGATACGTGGCGAGACACTTCACAGCTCTGTCTCGCATGCCAAGTTTCATATACGTGCTATACAGTATTCGCTGTGTCCAGATGCGTCCTCTCAGGGAGCTTTCAGAGAGGAACATTGAATCTGCAGCAAGTGTGTATCGTAATGCTGCGCGCAGACGTCCAACGCGTTCGTATTCCATGCCCAGATTAGCGAGGGCATTGGAGCTTGTCATCGAGCTTGCTGTGGCCAAGCGAGTATACTGCGAGCGTGCTGCATGATGATTACCCCAATACCGGAGGTCGTGTGTAAGCCCCATGTCCAGCGTTCCCGTGACTGGTAACGCACCGCGTAGCGTAACTACATACTGTCCAAGATCGTGACGACTTTGCTCGGCTGCTTCGCTGATGCGAAGAACCAGAAGGTTGTAGAGCGAGTCACACAGAGGATCGTTTGTGGCAATGACACGATCCCTCAGGTCTGCAAGAGCACGCCATTGTAGTGTATCGGCATAGTTCGCTGCAGCCAATCTCTGCTGCTGCTCTTCAAGGAGCCCCCTAAGCTGATGCTGACTACAACCAGCTACAATCAGTGTTATGATGATAAGTATCTGTAACAACAAGAATCCCTCAATGACAGACAAAGATTACGATTACCAGCATACAATGCACGATGCAATGAACACTCTACCCACTTTATCAATATCAATGGTTGGAGGGAAGAAGGGTAGTGTTGTGATGTTCTATCACATTACCAATCGCTGGTATCACTTATGAACCACTTACTTCGCTTCTGTATTGTAATCTTCAGCATCATGTGTTCCACCGCAGTCATGTATGCGCAGCTACCGTCGTATATACCTAAGGACGGGCTGATCGCATACTTGCCGCTTGATGGTAACACGGATGACTTGTCCGGCAAGGGTAGCTTGTTCGACAATACAGCTGTCTCTTTTGAAAGCTCCGTCAACACGCAGGGCGCAACAGAGCGCTATGCAGTGTTTAATGGAACCGATGAGGTTGCAGCATACCTGCTCGCAAAAGATCCGAAGCGATTTATGACGCAACAGTATTCGTATACCGTTCGACTCAAGCTCAGGCAAGTCCGTCAGCCAGGAGCAACAAAAATGTATCAGGGTGTGGTTTGCCTCGGTGCCATTAACTGGACATGGGGGCCAGCATACAATCTGTACCTGAGTCCTCAAGACAACACAATAATTGTTAGCAGTCAGTGGATCAACGACCCCGCATTAGCTGGTGATGTGGCGTCAAACACAGGTGCCGCAAGCCTCGATACGTGGGTTCGGGCCGTGGTCGTGTACGATGGTGCCAGCATGTCACTATACGTGGATGGTCAGCTCATCGGTTCCAAATCTGTTGGCATCGACTACAGCAATCACGACAGGTTCATTCTCGGAGCCAATGCCGATAATCCAGATGGTAGGATCATGGCAGGTTTCAATGGCTACATTGATGACTTTGCCTTCTGGGATAGGGCGCTTTCATCTGGTGAGATTGACAAGATATTCAATCCTGAAGTACCAGGTGCTTGCAGATCATATCGTCAGATAGCCTCGGTCACGCTAGACACTAAGCAAGAGACCACGTGGACGAGCCCTGCACTTAAGCAGGGTGTTCCTTATCAAATCAAAGGCAGAGGTGTATTTACGCCGATGATAGCGCCATGGAAGGTGGATTGTGAGTTTGAATTCAATGATCCCTGTGTCGCAGTTCAACGTGCTTGGTGGGTTCGTATGGGGCGCGATCTCGACAGTGCCTTGAATCCAGAGACTAAGCTAAAGCCTATCGAAAAGTCTATTGATTGCGATGACCATACATATACATATGAGGTGATTGGCGACGGCCGTCCTCTGTATGTGCTTTTCAGAGATAATCGTTACGATGATAACAACGGAACATTAACTGTTGAAGTTAACGAATGCGCCGACTACTGCGACCTCGGCATCTCCTCCGACTCCATCCTCGGATACCGCAAGGTCGAGACGCATCAAGTCGTGACGTACGCGTTGCGCAACAATCCAGCGTACTCGTACAAGTGGATTGCTACTGGCGGATACATGCTCGGTGCTTCAACGAATCACTTCTGCGATGTTATATGGGGCTATGACAAGTCCGGTAGCGTCTGCTGTATCGTGAGCGACAGCACCTGCACAGATACGATCTGTGTAACGACAACAATCAACAACTCACCAACGGGTGGCATTGCTGGAGACGACATCGAAACGCCAACGATGTCCGTGAAGCCCAATCCTGCAGCAGACATGATCGATATCTCAACATCACTGGGCGAGCAGTTTGCACGCTATGAGCTGATTGATGTTACAGGTGTTGTCTTGCAACGCACAGAGGGTGTTGCAGTCCGCATGAGTGTAGCAGATGTTGTCCCCGGCGTCTATCACATCGTCCAACGTGATACCATGGGTAACATCATCGGTATGCAACGCGTGGTGGTGAAGCG
>CAZAGH010000075.1:0-6859 GCA_964484755.1 uncultured Melioribacter sp.
CATGTCGTCAACGACTTGTGATTCATCAGGCGGGAAGTCAGCAAGAACGTAATCAACGAGTTCTCCTGGTCCGAACTTCCGATCGATACCACAGCGCAGTCTCCAGAAGTTTGGCGTCTCAAGATCTTCCATCACGGAGCTGATTCCGTTATGGCCGCCTGATGAGCCCCCTGACTTGAGGTGAATTCTGCCAGTGGGGAAGTTGTACTCATCAGTGATCACAACCACATGACTCGGTGAAAGCCCGCATGCCTGCATGCGTTTGCGCACGGCCCTGCCGGAAAGATTCATGTAGGTAAGGGGCTTTACCAGTTCGATTGTTCTCCCACGAACACGAGCCTGTGCAGTCTGGCAAAGCTCTCCATGTGTGGTCCATGTTAGGCCATGTTTTGCAGCAAAAGCATCGACGACCATGAATCCAATATTGTGTCGAGTGTTCGCGTATTTCGGCCCAGGATTACCAAGGCCAACGATCAGATATGATGGACGTGGAGAAGACATAGCGCAAAACTACCCTAAGAGTCCCCTATGGAGGCTTCCCATTTGCTATATTGCGAGGAAATTTTGCCGATAAGTGACACTACACACGGAACAATTGGTATATGGGCGTGTCAGCGCTACTTGCAACCTTGTTCGTACCCCTTGCGGGTGCGATTGCCGTCATGTTCATTCACCGGGATCAGGCCGTTGCTGCTAAGCGCACTGCGCTCGCATTCTCCCTTGTAACGTTCCTTGCCTCCTTGTTTCTGTTGCCTGAGTTTCAGTCGGGCAACACGAACATGCAATACGTGGTAAACCAATCGTGGATCTCTTCGATCGACGCAGGCTTCCGTATCGGTGTTGACGGTATCTCTCTGCCCCTTGTCTTGTTGACGGCGCTGATCATGCCTATTGCCATGCTCGCATCGTTTGACTCGATCTCAAAGAACGTCAAAGGCTACTATGCGCTGATGCTGCTCCTGCAGTTCGGTATGACGGGCGTCTTTGTGGCATGGGATACCTTTTTGTTCTACGTGTTCTGGGAGCTCATTCTTATCCCGATGTACTTCATCATCGGTATCTGGGGCGGCAAGGATAGGATCTACGCAGCGATTAAGTTCTTCCTCTACACGCTTGTTGGCTCGCTTCTGATGCTCGTTGCGATCATTTGGCTCGGACTTCAGGCCAAGTGGGCTGGTGTTGGATTTACAGCGGACCTTATGAAGCTCCAGCAAGTAGGACCAGCGATTGGCATGGATGTACAGCAGTGGTTGTTCTGGGCCTTTGCGATCTCGTTCTTGATCAAGGTTCCATTGTTCCCATTGCACACATGGCTGCCGGATGCTCACGTTCAAGCCCCAACGGCTGGTTCGGTGATCCTTGCTGGCGTTCTGCTCAAGCTAGGCACATATGGTCTGATTCGTTTCAATCTTGATCTCTTCCCAGCAGCCTCACAACACTACGCAGGCCTTATCAGCACACTCGCTGTTGTAGGCATTGTCTACGGAGCGCTTGTTGCAATGGTCCAGACCGATATCAAGAAACTGGTAGCCTACTCCTCGGTGAGCCACTTGGGATTTGTGGTCCTGGGCATCTTTTCGATGACTGTCGAGGGCGTACAAGGCGCGGTGATCCAGATGATCAATCACGGTATCTCCACTCCAATGTTGTTCTTATGTGTTGGCGTGCTGTACGAGCGCCGTCACACACGCGAGATCAGCGAGTATGGTGGAATAACAAAGGTGATGCCACGATTCGCCGTCTTGTTTGCGATCGCAATGTTCGCCTCGGTTGGCCTTCCTGGTCTCAACGGTTTTGTTGGTGAATTCCTCACATTGCTTGGCGCGTTCAACAGCCATGTGCTTGGCTCCAAGGTCTATGCCATTGTAAGCGCTAGCGGTGTGATCTTCGCAGCTGTCTATCTTCTCTGGATGTTCCAGCGCGTCATGTTTGGAACAAACGACAACGCCGAGAACCACCATCTCCGCGACCTTAACACCAAAGAGTACTGGCAGCTCGTGCCTCTTGCATTGCTTGCCATCTGGTTAGGCGTTCAGCCACGTCCGCTTATGATGCTCTCCGAAGAGAGTGTACGAGCAATCGTTAACGTCTTTGCACAACACTGATTCAAGGCACCAAGGTATTCCGCATGAACATGGATCTTCTCGGCTCGCTCCCGCTCGTTGTTATCTGGCTAGCACTCGGTGCCGTCGGTATTGCCATTCAGGCGTTTGTTCGTAACAACACGCGGCTTGTCTTCGGTTACTACATTTTTACGCTAGCACTCACTGGCATTCTTGCAATGCTGCACGCCGGGTATAAGTCCACGGCGTTCTCTGGAATGGTGAATGTAGGGGGCTTTGCGAACTACTTCGACGTGTTGTTCTGCGCTGCAGGTATCATGTCAATGCTCGCTGCGCGGCCATATCTGCAACGAGAAGACAACGAGATTGATGAGTACTATACCTTGCTGGTGTCTGCTGTTGCTGGTATGATGCTCATCGCCCATTCGGCGAACCTCATCGCACTGTTCGTTGGTATCGAGCTGATGTCGATTTCGTTTTATGTCATGACGGGCTTCCTTCGCTCAAACATCCGCAGTATTGAAGGTGCTCTCAAGTACTTCCTGCTCGGTGCATTTGCATCAGGGTTCCTTGTCTACGGTATGTCACTTGTCTATGGTGCCACCGGGTCGTTGTACTACAACCAGATCGCTACCGCTATTGCTTCAGGAGATGTCAACTTTCCGGTACTGTTGGCCATTGGATCTGTCCTGATGGCCGTTGCTCTTGGCTTTAAGGTTGCAGCATTCCCATTCCATCAGTGGGCGCCGGATGTATACGAAGGAGCCCCTTCGGTTGTAACAGCGTTCATGAGCACAGCTGGTAAGGCTGCTGCTTTTGCCGCTTTTGTTGCAGTCTTTAGTGCACTGATGCCGGCTGGAGCGGCACTCACTCCGCAGTTGCAGCAGATCATTGCAGTTATGTCGGCTGCCACAATGCTCATCGGTAACATCACGGCACTTGCGCAAACGAACGTCAAGCGTATGCTTGCCTATTCATCAGTTGCACATGCCGGCTACCTGTTGATGGGCATTGTTGCCAATTCGCAGGACGGACACAATGCGATCTACTTCTATGTGACGTCATACGTCTTCATGCAGCTCGGTGCCTTCGTGGTAGTTGGTCTGCTCGAGCGTGGCAATGAAGAACATCTCCAGATCAACGACTATGCTGGACTTGCCAAACGCGAACCGGTGCTGGCATTTATCATGTCGGTATTCATGTTCTCGCTGGCTGGTATCCCACCAATGGCAGGCTTCTTCGGAAAGTATCTGCTGTTTGTTTCTGTAGTTGAAACACATCTTTGGCTGACACTTGTAGCGGTTCTCTCGTCTCTTGTGAGTGCATACTTCTATCTCGGCCTGATCGTTAAGATGTACTTCTCCGAGCCTGAAGGTAATCATCAGCCAGTTCGCTCTGGTATTGCTGGAATCACACTCGCTATCACGACCGCAGCAAGTATCGTGTTGGGTCTGTTTACTACGCAGCTGCTTTCGATCTTCGGTTCGTGGTAGAATGCCCGCAGGGCGATTCTCCATAATGATACGACTCGTTGTTCTCGTTCTAACCTTCCTGCTTCTCCGAGGCGCTCAAACAGTCGCCCAGGTGGAGGTGTACAGTAACGCGTCGAACAAGTCTGATTCTCTCATCTCGTTCGGTGCAATACGTCCCAGTCTGCCGGTAGGGGTATATCGCACGATCTGGGTTCGAAATACCTCATCGGTCGATATCGGCATCAAGCCGTCGATCACCGATGTTAAAGGACAGCTCACTGACGTCGTGAATGAATTTGCTGGACTCTTTGGTAACGAGATCGTTCCGGCTGGTCAGACAAAGCAGTTCACAATTGTCTACAAAGCAGACTTCAAGGCCTTCCCCGAAGACTCCCAAGCAGTGGTGCGGTTCAATGTAGACGTTGAGGAGGCCAGCTCACAGCGGTTTGTATTTCGTCGGTCGTTTGTATTGTCAGGGCTCAAATCCCGAAGGCTGCTTGCAACCGACATGAAGACAATCAGTTTTGATTCAGTCTTCGTTAATCCATCGTGCGCTGCCCGCAGTGCAGTTACCATCTACAGCGTATTCGATACAACAGTACTCGTTCGTGAGCAACGTATCCAACGCATAACGCCATATCTAGGCGTTGATGAGCTTGCCGTTGAAACTTACCCGATGGTCGAGTTTCCTGGTATCAGCAATCTTACATGGAACTGCTCCTACCAGCCTGTCAATGCCGGCTTTGACGCGATCGACTTCCGCCTCATCTACACGAACGCCTCGAATTCTGGCGATACAAGTGTCGACGTTCGCATGCAGGGGATTGGTGTGACGCATAAGCTCACGCCGATTCTTGCTCGGGCGATCGATGGCTCTGGCGTCGAGGGTCGTATCTCGGGCGACACGGTCTACGTAGGAGAAGTACCCGACTCACACGACTCTCTCAACTTGGCATTGCTTCTACAGAATCAGGGTAGTATCGCTGTTGGAATCGATTCTGTTGTGCTTGTACGAGACCAGCAGGCAAAGGGGCGATTCAGGATTACGCGTAGCCTGGGTCTGTCCTTACAAGCAGGTGGTATCGACACGGTTAGAATGATCTTTGCTCCTGAAGACCTTCGCAAAAATGCAGTCGCCACAATTCGCGTCCATACCAACCTTGGTAGACGTGCCATATCATGTGTCCCTCAGGCTGCAATCGTACGCGAGATTGTCATCATCGCTCGGAACAGACCAAATGTGCGGGCAAGTGTAGACTCGATACCATTCGGTGTGATCGTCAAGCCTGTCGGTTGCGATGCTATTCGTACGCAACGCATCTCCATTCGAAACAACGGTGCAACATCAAGCATTATCGACTCGGTAAGCATTAATCCCATTGGTGGCTCAGTATCTGTCTCACGTGCAAACGGTACAGTCATACCGGCGAAGAGCACTGTTCTTCTCGACGTTGTCTGCAGTCCAACGGTCATCGGCTCGGAGTCAGGTGTTATCACAATCTGGCTCGGGAACGGACAAGGTGCGATCATACTTCCATACTCCGCCTCGACCATTGCGCCAGACACCGTGCGGATGAGCGTTGAGGGCGATGTCCGCTCAGCGCCAGGAGCAAGGATCCTCTTGCCCGTCAGCATTGGTGCGTCATCAATGACGAACGTTCAGCGCATAACACTTGATGTCGACGTCGACCCATCACTGCTCGCCTTTGCCGGAACAATCGAGTCAGGTACAGCCGCACAAGGTGCGCTCATTACCCAGCTGCCGCGCGAGCAAGGCTTTCGACTCATCATTGAGCGTGATGCGGGGCTGGTAGATCGCGATACGCTGATCTTCATTGAGTTGAGTTCATTCCTTGGTGATACGATAGCAACACCGATCGTGTTAACTGGCTCCACATCGGTTGGAACGGCAACGTGTCCATCAGCTTTTCCGTTGATGTTGATGCATGGACGATACTCTACCGACTCATTGTGCGGACTCTCGTATAAAACACGTGGAGCACGGTCGATGCTACGGGGCTCTGTGTTTCCCAATCCGACTTCAGCTCTGGCATCGCTGGTCGTTGCATCCGATCGTACAGTACCGGCCAGAATCTGGGTGACCAATACCTTCGGCCGAACGTGTGCAGATTTTACGGCTACGATCAACGAAGGATTGACGCTTGTGCCGATGGACGCGAGCGAGCTTCCGCCGGGACACTATCTCCTTGTGATCGAGCAGGATGGATTTGTTACTCGTGTCCCTTGGATGGTGTCGCAATGATCGCTCTCATAGCTATCACTATCGCCTGCATGTCGTTGCCTTTGGCAGCACAGCAGCTCGAGTGGAGTCCAAGCCTTCGCAGGCCATACGAAGCCCCCAGAACCTTTGTAGGCATCGACGCATCAATCGGAACCGCCTGGCACGACGCCGATCTGCCGTATCTGGAATCGGTATACAGCATCCCATGCTGTACGTACCAAGAGGGGACTAGTAAACCTATTACGATCGGTGTTGCAGCAGAGAGATGGATTCTTCCGACAGTGGCTGCAACTGCATCACTCGGATTCCGCACGGAATCGGTAGCCTTCGCCACGTCGCCGTCAATACTTCTACGGAACGGCAAGCCAGATGTCATTACGCAGTATCAGTTGGATGCCGCAGTTACGTCTCTTACGCTTGGAGTTGGCGCAAAGACACGCCTGCCAGGAACGCCGGTCACTGTTGGAATCTCGCTGACGGGGAATGCTCTGCTGGCATCGGAAATGACGCATAAAGAGGTTGTGCTCGGTCCTGATGACTTCTACTTTATCACAGATCCGCCTTCTAAGGAGTTTGTCCTGCCAACGTCCAGTTTGTCGGATGTCGCCGCATTCGTGGTGCGTCCAGCCCTTACGATCACCTATGACATTCCGCTTGCTCTCGGATACTACATTGCCCCTTCCATTCGATGCGAAACCATGGTGGGGTCGTTATCTCGCCAGCACTCGTGGGGTGTGATTGGAGTTTCTCTTGGGGCTACTCTCTACAGGGGACTGTAACCGCAGAGCGCATACTATATTTGTAGCTCGTTCGTCAACTTGCAAAGACCAAAAAATTCTTTTTGAGGAGTTCATGTTCATGGTACAACGACTGTTTGCTTTGCTTGCCGTGGTACTAGTTGCCATGTCAACGGCTATTGCTCAGCCTAAGCTCGAGATCGTAGGTGGAGAAACATACGATTGGGGCAAGACCCGTGCGCCGAAGGAAGGATATCTAGAGGCTGAGATCAAGATGAAGAATGCCGGTGATAAGGCTCTTCGTATCACTGATGTACGTCCGGGTTGCGGATGCACAAAGACAGA
>CAZAGH010000076.1:0-6782 GCA_964484755.1 uncultured Melioribacter sp.
CTGCAGTCTACCTCTCTTTTTGGTTCTGTCCTCCCAGCCGAGGATGAGTATCCGGTGATCCGATCCATCAACGTTAAGCGCTATGACGTGTGGGATTCGACACAGGCTGACTGGTTCTTTGCGGCCAACCTCATGAATGCGCTCCACGTTGTCACAAAAGAGTATGTCATCACTGATGAGCTGGTTTTCGGCCTCGGAGATGAACTCGACACGGTCGATCTGCTCGAGACCGAGCGTGTTCTCAGACGCATTGGTATTTTTAGCACTGTTCGCGTTGAACATACAGTCACCAATGGTCAGGCCGATGTCACGATTACAACACAAGATCGGTCGTCATTTTCACCAGCCGTCATTTTCTCGACAGGCGGTGGAATCGCCACCTACGGTGGCCAGTTGGAAGAATTCAATGTTCTAGGAACGGGTTCGGTACTTTCTGTCAAATCTCTCTATCGAACAGAAAACGACATTGGTTATGAGGGGGCTATCGAGGGTCTTTGGCGCAGGGTGTTCCGGTCACTGACAGATGTTCGTGCATCAGTTAGCGCAAATAAGTTTCGCACCAGTCAGGAGGTCGTGATCACGCAGCCTTATCGTTGGTTCTCAACGCCGTATGCCTTCTCTGTACAGCTTCTAAACGACTATGGTAGCGACTTTCAATACTTCAATGATGGTCGGCCCCTTGCCTTATTGCCATTTCATACGCGCGAACTCTTTGGATGGATATCACAGTCCTATGGAGATCGTGACCAGCTTTTCTCGAGTTTGAGCGTCAGGCTCTCCGATGTCTCACGTGCATTGCCAACATCGGTGCAGGCATTTGATAACACGGGGCATGTACTGATCGGATTTTCGTCCATCCGTCAGGAGTATTCGAGATCTGCCTTCCTCAATGGATATGAAACAGAAGACGTTATGTCTGGCGCATGGGGCTCAGCCACGATGGGACGCGTGTTTTCCATGGGGCAGGGCGGTGTATCAATGTGGTATCTCGGAGCCGAGGGAGAACAGTCATCCCAGGTTTCGAAGAACTTGTATCTCTTTGGTAGGATTGCCGCAGGATCCGGGTTCCAATCAGGCGCACGTGCCGTCAATACCTACCTTGAGATCCACGGTCTCACGAATCTGCGCCTAACGGATAATGTGGTGTTCACATCACAAGTTCGAACTCAGTCTATCTGGAATTGGACAGGATTTCGGCAGTTGGTGCTGGATTTGCAATCGGGTCTGCGCGGATATGATGCCAATGCTCTTGTTGGCGAGCGCCGACTGGTTGCAAACACGGAGTTTCGATGGTTCCCAAAGATCAATCTCTGGGTCTATGGTCTTAGTGCTGTGGTATTCCATGACATCGGAACAGCCTTCAATCAGTCGTCGAATTACCTGACAGCCCGCTACTACAATTCGGTGGGCGCAGGCCTGCGAATTCATAACCTCAAAGGTTCTGGAAAGGACGCGATCTATCGGTTTGATTTCGCATACAACTGCACCACGCAACGATGGGCTGGATTGATCTTCTCCGTGAGCCAGCATTTCTCTGCATTTTCACAACACCGCTATCGCGCGCCTGATGTATACGGACGCGACATGGACAGACAATAAGGTAATACCAACCATGAATATTGCTGCAACAATCGATCACACTGTTCTCAAGCCTGATTCAACGCGTGCAGATGTCGAGAAAATCTGCTCTGAAGCCATAACGCATCGCTTTGCCAGTGTCTGCATCCTGCCATGGTACGTTGAGCACGCCGCCGCCATTCTCGCACCACATGGCATACCGGTATGTACTGTTGTGGGCTTCCCGTTGGGTGCCTCGACTACTGCGAGTAAGGTTGCTGAAACACGCATCGCTATCGCTCAAGGGGCTCGTGAGATCGATATGGTTGCCTCGATCACAGCAGTCAAGAGTGGTCTCTTCGACGCTGTGTACCTAGACATTTGCGAGGTCACGCAGGCTGCTCGTGCCGAGGCAGCGATCGTGAAGGTCATCATCGAGACGTGTCTGCTTACAGATGACGAAAAACAGCGCATGTGCTCGTTAGTGACACAAGCAGGCGCTGATTTCATTAAGACATCAACAGGCTTCTCCACGGGGGGAGCTACACTCCAGGATGTACAGCTGCTTCGCTCTCATGCTGGTCCAGCGGTGAAGGTGAAAGCCAGCGGTGGCATCCGTGATCGTCAGACCGCACTTGCTATGTTGAAGGCTGGTGCTGATCGACTTGGCACATCAAGTGGCGTATTGATCGTCCAAGCTGATTAACCTTCTACCGTCGAGTGACAATATCGTGTGTCGCAACACGCGATTCTTCCTATATTTGTGTTCAAACACATACTATTCATGCTAGGAGGTTTCTATGGCAACATGGCAGGTAGACCAGGCACACTCAGAAGTGCAGTTCAAGGTAAAGCATTTGATGATTAACACGGTAACGGGTGAGTTTACATCCTATCGTGCAACCTTGACCTCTGAGGCAGAAGACATGTCGGATGCGTCGATCACCTTTGAGGCGGATATCAACAGCATCAACACGAAGAATGAGATGCGCGATGGACACCTCAAGAGCGACGACTTCTTTAGCGCAGAGAAGTATCCAACGATGTCGTTTGTTTCGACATCGTTCTCACCTAAAGGAGACGGTACATACGCACTCGCAGGCGATCTGACAATTCGTGATGTAACAAAGACGGTAACTCTGGACGTAGAGTATGGCGGAACAATGGTAGATTTCTACGGCAACACCAAGGCCGGTTTTGAGATAACAGGCGCGATCAATCGCAAAGAGTTTGGTCTTGCTTGGGATGCAGTTACAGAAGCTGGTGGAATCGTCGTTTCAGACACCGTCAAACTCGTTATGAATCTTCAACTGCAGAGGCAGTAATCCTATGCAACGGTCGGTTCGAGTAATAACCTCATCACTGCATACGGGCGTTGGACCGCTGCGCGTTGCTCAGCCCCTTCCCGTGCATGCACTTCGCCATCTTGACCCATTCATTTTGCTGCACCATGCGGGTCCGCAGGCGTTCAGTGCCGATGGAGGTGTGCATCGTATCGACCCACATCCACATCGTGGATTTGAACCTGTGACGTTTGTGTACCGGGGGAGTGTTCACCATAAGGACTCCCTCGGTAACAGCGGCACGATCCACGCGGGAGAGGTGCAGTGGATCACGAGCGGCTCAGGGATCATTCACAGCGAAGGTCCAACCGCAGAGCTCCAGCAGTCTGGTGGAGAAATTGAGTTGATCCAACTCTGGGTGAATCTGCCAGCACGTGATAAAATGATGAAGCCACGCTACCAGGAGCTTCATGCAGCAACGATTCCTACTGTGTCGCTTTGTGGCGATGCATTAAATCTTGCTGTCGTTTCGGGTGAGCTATTCGGGATTCAGGGACCGGCAGAAACCCGATCCACTGTGATCACGGCTATGGGACGTTTTACAGCCGGCCTGCAGGGTCAGGTGTCATCACTGGATAGCGCGACACTAGCGATCTATGTCCTCAACGGCTCGCTGATCATCAACGGGGAACACCGTGTTGAGCGTCATCAACTTGTGGTGTTCAATAACGACGGGGACACGATCGAATTGCGCTGCGAGCAACCAGGCGATCTGCTGCTGCTTGCAGGGGAGCCCCTTAACGAGCCAATAGCACAATATGGACCTTTTGTGATGAACACAGAAGATGAGTTGCGGCAAGCACTTGAAGATTATCGCAGCGGTAAGATGGGGCATCTCGATTCGTAGATCGTTGATGTTCCCTGCTTGTCACTTCTTGATAAGGGGCGAGCAGACTTGGTTTCTGTGGTCAGAGACGCATACGACGTAGAGTCCAGCATGGAGGCTGCCAAGGTCGAGTACTGTTTCTCCAGTGCCAGGTGCGCGCAGAATCGTGTTGCCAAGTTCGTCGTAAACCAACAACGAGTAAGCGCCAGGGAAGAGACGGACATCTGGACGCACGGTGGCATGGGTCATAACTGGGTTGGGAGTGATCACAACTGGCTTGAATTGTCCAATTGAGACAAGACGAACGGCCCTACCTGAGCACACATCGCCGAGAATGACTGAGCCGTCGCGGTAAACAACATCGCACGGTTGATCAATCCACTGGAATCCGGGTGTTTCGATAAACATGAGCGGCGTCGAGGTTGACTTCGACAACAGCGTCTGCATGGGGATCATGGCGATCGTATCACCACCACGCCATCTTCCAGTGATGGTGACCGTCGTCGTAGTATCATCCTCCCTGCATGACCACGAGGCTAAACTGTTGATGCCATTTCTCGCAGCTAGATCTGACGCTAGCACGCGGATCTGCAGCCTGAATGAATCCAGCAACGACGAGTCGATTTCAGGTCTGCCCTGCAGAAGCACGGGCACTACTTCCGTTGCACCAACCTCCGATGTGATATCGGGCATGTAGAGCGAAGTCGTTGCATAGGCCTCAGATGTCAAGACAACAATATTCCGCTGTTGACATGGATTGGTTGTGACAAGAACTAATGAATCAAGGTGTCTGCCATAGCGCTGCAACAGCTCGACATCGCATGTAAGCGTATCACCAGGTATCAGCGTGCATGGGACAGCTGGCCTGGTTGATAGAAGGCGAAATGGCTTGGGAGCAAGGGGCTCAATGTTCAACACATCGATGGCTACGTCGCCCGTGTTAACAAACAATGCCGTGCGCTGGTCTTTACGTCCAATGATCTTTTGAACGAATGGTATCGTATCGGCGTGCGACAACCTTGCATCGATCGCGCGACCTGTAATGACGATGTTCACAACCGTGTCGCAGGGCGAAAGTTGCAGTCCTACGGTGTAGGAGTACCGACCGAGCGCAGATGGCAGTACAGTAGCACGCACCACCCTTGTACCTCGCAGAGAATCTCCAACGGCCACGTCGAGACGCACTTCGCGGGGGGCTGAGATGTCTGATACAAACCACGTCGTTGAGTCGATCGAAACAAGTGGTACATCTACGAAAGCCGGTAGTCCACTACAGAGCACTACATCAGTTGCGGTTATGGTATCTGGAGCCGATATGCGGGGCATGGTAACGATACCGTCAACATCCATCCAGAGTGTGTCAGTGCATCCTTCGAATGAAACTACAACACCTGCTTGTCCTCGCGTAGCACCCGGGAGCGGCGTCCACCGCAATGCAATAGGAACTATTGAACCGTCGGAGATAGGTATGGGGAGAGATGTTGTAGAACTGACTGAGCCACGTGTGACAATACTCGTTATGTCGCCGTCACTACCCCGAACGACACAGTTGACCACCGTGTCGCTCAAGGCTCCTGCGCATGAATAGAGCTGTGGCATCACGACATTGCGTGGCGTAATCGTATTGAGGCGGTTCTGCCGATTCCACTTGATAAGCCCCGTAACTATCGTATCGCATGGTGAAAGCGTTACCTGAGCTGAGACCGCATTGGGTCCATTCAGATTTCCCGTGGTAATGCGAATCCGAATGCGGACTGAATCTCGAGCACCGATCGGCTTCGGGAGCGTGTCCAGGAGTCTGAGATTTTGTCCTGTGAACGTTACTGCTTTAACAAACCCCGGGGCAGTGCCAAGGTTAACCACGACGATGGATGTATCGATGGTTTTGTCACAGAACGCATCGCCCAGATCGAGCGGGCGCATGAGCGCGTTCCATCGCTCGAGCACGCTGACAGTGGCTGTATCAATTGCCTGGCATCCGGTTGGATCAGATATTGTTACAACATAGGAGGTTGTTCGTGCTGGTTGCACGTCTAACGTACTCGACGTACCTAAAACGCCTCCACCGAGTTCACGCCATTCGATTCCTGAGACGGCACCAATGGTACGAAGCATCAATGTAACTGATTGATTCGGGCATATCGTTGTATCCGACAGGATCGTAACACCAAGAACGGGCTTGGGCGTGGTGTTCTCGGGGATAATTGCGCGAAACGCCACAGACCCTGGATTCCCTGGTTCTGATAGATGGGCGGCTCGAACAGCATCTGAATAAGCCGTAGCACGACCCGATGCACCGCCATCCGCACTAAAGGTTACTCCCGTAGGGAACGAAGTCCCTGAGTAGAGTACACCTCCGCCTCCACCTCCGCCTCCTGGTCCGTGAAGTCCGGTATTAGACATGTTACCGCCTTGGCCGCCGTTTACGTTGATATGTAGGGGGCCTACAAGTAGTGTGCTCGATATCAGCACGCATCCACCTGCACCTCCGCCACCAGCTCCATCATTACCCGATGTAAGAGCAGTTGCTCCAGTAGCAATGACCACATTCTGATTTCCATAGATCGTATCGGCTTTGATGATCACGATGCCACCACCGGAACCACCGGCTGATCCCGTGGTGTTATTTGAGTGTCCAGCTCCACCGCCTCCGCCGAAGCGCACGTAGGGCAGGCCATTGAACTGTATTGGCAGGCTCGATCCTCCGCGACCACCATTATCAAAAAGAGCACCACAGCCCTGCCACTGAGCTCCGCCGTTACCACCGCTGCCGCCATTACCGCCGCCGCCTCCACCTGAGTTGTGACCAACGCCGCCGCCACCTCCACTAAACAGCTCGGCGTTACCTGCGACATTGTTCGCACGCGGATACACGAACGTTGCCCCCTTCATTGCTGCGTCTGGATTCGCGATCGTAGTATTGGCAACTGTTGTCGAGCACAATCCATTGGGGCTATTCTGCGTAGCGCCACCCTGATAACCGATTGACGAGGCATCAATTCCACTTCGAAAGTTCAAGACACCCCGCACCTCGAGGGCAATGATACCTCCGCCTT
>CAZAGH010000077.1:0-6728 GCA_964484755.1 uncultured Melioribacter sp.
AGTCTGTAGAAAAAGCCCTCATCAATGACTCTTCCATTGATCGTGTCATTGCGGTACGCATACACGAGACGTCCATCCCCTGAAATTGCATAACTCAGCAAATCGTCTCGCATTCTGCCGTTGCCCCCGGTCCACTCCCACGAGCCATGCAGTTGCCAGGTGATCTCGCCAGTGGTTAGATCAAGAACGCTTACTCGGGGGTACTGGGAAAGACCGGACCGCGTTGTTGTGCTTCCAATGATGTACCTGCCGTCGGCAGAGAACATAGGGCGGCTAAGTCCCTTGGCAGCAGGAAACGACCGAACTTTGGGCGTGCCCGATTGTAGGTCGATGATAACGTTTGAAAACGCCGCCTGCGTGCTTGAGGAATCAAAAGACCACAGCGATGTGCCGCCGAGATTCACGATGTGCGTGGTATCTCGCTCAGAGTCATAGAGAAGATACGACTTGCCATTTATGGGATCGTACGGCGCAGCCATCCATCTGCCGTCGGGCGATATGGCACTATGATAGTCATAGAAATACTCAACCCAACCAAGGTAACGGATACTCTTACAAATTCGCCGTTCTGGATACGTGATAAGTACACTAATGAGCGAATCTCTCGTTACATATCTGATGACCAGACTCTCTCCAATACGATCAGTATGCACAGAATATGGCTGCGCCCTTGTATCAGATACCAATGTTCGGAGTCCGAGACGATCCTTCAGAGCACCGCTGTGTGCGTCAATTATAAGAATGTCGTCTGTAGTCACACGAAACAAAACACCTGCATCTTCAGCGAGCGCATGCCAAGGCCCCCACCCACTGCCCGATGGACTCACATCGCGCGAGTTTTTCGGATCAGTCTCATACGTCCACAACGTATCCCCGATTATCGGTGGCAACTCTGTCTGTGCCATTACACAGTTCTGCAACATCAGTAGCGCAGCTATTAACTGAAGAACACAAGCCGCAGCGCCTAAAGACGGTATCCTACATTTCATACTGTAACCCATTATCCATAGAATTTGGCAACACCGGCAAGCCGTGTTGATTGACTTGTTCAAACCTAGGTATCAACAACATCCACCGCACCTTAACAAAACCTTAACGTCTTCTGTCCCTGTACCTTGTACCTCGTACCTCGTACCTCGTAACTCGTACCTTGTACCTTGTACCTCGTACCTTGTACCTCGTACCTACCTCCCAATCTTCTTTATCTGCTCGGACAGTGTTTGTTCGATAGCCCCTTTCGCAGCAGAGCCAAAGAAGGACAGTTCAATGTCGATGTCGACGGCGTTATCGCGCAGGGTTATTGTGCCGCGTCCCATTTTGCCTGATGCATGGAGCACGTTCCCATCCCAGTGGTGGGTGTCGAGCAGGAGCGATAGTTCGGGTCTGCTCAGGACCTTGCCATCGATGAGAAGTCTCATCTCCATTGCGGTCTTGGTTGTTTCGATTGTCTGCTTGATCGTTGCCATGAGTTGGTAGGGGGCTTGTGATACTATTGAATGATCACGCTGGACGTACCGCGGTGCGTTCCATTGCTTGTGGTTGCCAGCACTGCGTAGCGTCCACGTGCAAGACCCGAAACATCAATTGTGAACTGCGCGGCCGAGCTTGTCTGCACTGGAACAAGGAGGACCGTGCTTCCCTGCACATCAACGAGTGAGATGTACTTCACGTCTGTTAGCTCAGCACCCAGTTGCACCGTAACAGTGCCGTCAACAGCTGGCTGTGGTGCCACGGTGATATTGCCGGTATGGGGCAGATCTTGTTCGTTCACCGATACCGTTTCGAACACGAGTGGACGATTCACAGAGACGTTTTCGGGATGTGTGCTGTCGCGATTGTCACATGGCAGTAACTCGTTGCGATAGTACTGCGTAAGCACATGATACTCGCCAGTATTGCACTCGCCGGTCTCATTGTACACGACGAGGTCGCCAAAGATCCGCACGGTTCCGCCGAGCTTGTAGTTAAACACCTGCGAGCAGCCGCCCAGAAGTGCCTTGCCTCCGATGCGGTTGTTCTGCGCAAAGCACTGATCCTTGATCACCGCGCTGTCGGTAAGTGTTCCGCCTAAGACAAAGGCATTGTCTGTTACGCGAGCATTGCCCGAGATGGTGGCGTCCTGCACGTATGCATGTCCGTCGATGCGTGCGTTGCCTGTGATGGTGCTTGCTCCTGCAACGATAGCGCGGGGTCCGACGTAGACGCTTGCATCAACCTTGGAGCGGTCGTCTATCCAGCCCCCTCCATTGGAGTGACGTTTCCCTGGGGCTTTGCGGAGTTGCGGACGTACCAGCTCGGGATCTTGGTAGCCCTCTGGCACGGCATTCGTAAGGCGCACTTCATACGGATAATGATACCGCTTCGGATTACCGTTCCAGGTGTTGTTTACTGCAGGGTTAGCGTGCATGCTGTCTGTTGGTGCACCCAGGACAACGAGGTACAGTTTTGCATCGTCTTGCGTCATTGTGATGTCGATGGTCTTGCGTGGATCTGCATGCAATGTTCCTCGACGGTTCTCTGTGCCATCGGCACGCTCGGTAACGAAGCCATATCGCCATCCGGCGTGGTCATTTACTTCGGTATGACCAATGAACTGCACGACAACGGGCTTCGCGCGGTCGTCCACATACAGCGGCACAACATTGTAGCCATAGTCCTGCGGTGCATTGTACGGGTCGGAATAGTACCGACGTTGGTTGGTATCAATGGCGCGGAGCACATCATACGTGCGCTGCGCGAAGATGCGTCCCCAATCTGCATTGAGCCTGTCCCTGCGCGAATTGCGCAAGTAGGAGCCCCATGACTTCATGGGGTAGTTCCATGTAACGGCGTTGCGGGCATAGTCGAACATGTAGTCGTTGAACTCCGACTGCGTCATCTTCGTCAGCCTGCGAAGCGTCTGCAAGGGATACTCAAGGGGCTTCCATTCTGTCCACAAGCGGCTGACCATGTCCAGCCCCTTTGTCGAATGGATATGGAACAGGAAATGATAACCTTCGTAGTTGAACTTCCAATCCGGCTCGAGCATCAGGTAGTGATGTGCATCGATGTCTGATGATACCGCCTGTGGGTAGATCGCATTACGAACAAAGTTGGCATGTGTCTCGTAGAACAGTCCATCATTATCGTAAATAGCTTTATTACCACGCTGCGGATTCTGATTGTCGATGTGGAACATTGCCTGCAGCGAGTGGGTAAACTCATGAGCGATCACGCCACCATCGCGGGTTGCGCCTGGATGCACCCAGAACGCGCCGATAGAATCATCCACGGCCCAGCCATTGGCCCAGCCCTCGGGTCCGCCCTTGCCGTAGGTGTTGTACATCACGATCACGTACTTGTACAAGTTGGCTTTGGAAGCTGGGCTTGTGTTGATCATGCCCATCTCCATGCAGCGGTCGTAGACGTATTCCATAGTATCGAGTACTTGCTTTGGGTCAAACCGTAGGTCCGGATTGGGGAACTTCGATGGATCCGTACCGACTGTGTCGCCCCATATCATGAGGAAGTTCTTGCTCTGCGCGGTCTTGGACCACGTGAACTGACGTCCCTCAACGGTCGTAGTGTCACGTATGTAAGCGGGTATATACGCGCGCTTCTGCTGCGCAGATAGCGTTGTGCCTGCAATGATGCTGGCTGCTAGCAAGAGTAGATACATCATACGGATTGATTCCTTTTTCCATTACGCAGCATGATCATACCCAGAGCAATGATGCCCCCGAAGAACAACACGCCCAAGATGGCTGCTTTGGTATCGAACATGAAGATGTTGAGCGATGTAAATGCGCACGAGCCGATGAAGATGGCGGCTGCTATGTGATTGCGAAGTTTGATGCGTTCGGTGCCGAGACGGTAGATGGCAGCCGCACCCACGGCCAAACCTATCGCGTCGATAAAGATGGTGTAGTTCAGGATGGTTTCAAACGACTCGCCAAGGTAGACGCTGAGAATCGAGAGCGCCGTAAAAGCCAGGAGTGATCCCTGCTGGACGCCGCTCGAAGAAGCATTGGTCGACAGTTTGCGCGGCAGTACGCCATCTTCGCTCATGGCATTGATCACACGTGGGTTGGAGAGCATTGCTACGTTGACATACCCAAAGACAGAGATCACCAGGACGGCTGAAAGGATGACGCTGCCTTGTGGACCAAACATCTTCTCGACCACCATGGCTGCGATCGACGAACTGTGTGCCAGTGTGTCGAAGCCCAGCACATGGACGTATGCCATGTTGGCAAGCAAGTAGATCGCAGTGATAACAGCCACACCGATCATGATCGCAATCGGCATTGTGCGTACGCTATCCTTGATCTCGCCACCAAAGTTGATCGTTGATTGATATCCACCAAAGGTGAATGACACGGCTATGAGGGCAAGTCCAAACGACTCCCAAGCCCCTTGCGTGTGAACGATGCTGGAGGCAACCGTACCTGCGGCAGGTTCGATGAATGCGAGAGCCGAGATGATGCATAGCAACATCAGCACCTTGATACCGATGAAGACATTCTGTACTTGGGTGCTCACGCGCAGACCCAACATGTTGAGTCCGTAGAGGGCAATGATCATCACCGTTGCCGTGATCGACGTATGCACGCCCGGCAGCCAGCCGGCGATATACTCAGCGCCGATAATGGCCACGCCTGCTGCCGATGCAGCATTGGACGCCAGGATAATCGTGTTGACAGCAAAGGCAATAACCGGGTGGTAGGCGTAGGCAAAGACCCTGTAATATGCACCGGTTACGGGCATGCGACGTCCCACCTCGGCAAACGTGAGAGCGCCGGCTAGGGCAAACACACCCCCGGTGATCCAGGCAAGGTAGAACAGCGTCTCGTCTCCGGAACGGAGTGCCACGGTTGCTGGAGCGCGGAAGATGCCCATGCCAATGACCAAGCTGATCACCAGCATCACAACGTCGAACATTCCCAGCTTGTAATTGTCCTGTTTCACCCGATTGGCCCCCTGCATTTTACCGACCCCAAATTACATGGTCTCGGTAGTTTTGTCAGATGAAACTTCTGCTCTTGATATCAACACTAACCTTTCTGTCTACTGGGGTGTATTCGCAGCCGTGGATGGGGCGCACGATGCAGTGGCAGCGCTCTGGAGCCAGGCCCTTTGCCTCGCCCGAGCTTCGAGTCTATCTCGACTCACTGGGAGCTGACCCATCGGGACTGCAGCCTTCGGATGATGCCATGACGCAGGCAATGTCAACCGCACAAGGCGGCGGTGCCACGATTGTGTTTGGATCTGGACGCTATCTCTTTCGTAGACCCATTTCTATTCCATCGAACACAACAATCATAGGTCAGGGGGCAGACAATACAACGATCACCTTTGACGGACTTGGAGAGGTTGACTGTATACGCATTCAAGGTGGCATGACACGAGCACTGTATCCATTGGTGCGTCCGCTGCGCCGAGATGATTCGTTGCTGTATTTCGATGGCGGCGTGATGGAGCCCGGAACCTTGTTGCGTATTGTGATCAACGACACCGATTACGTCTACAGTGATTGGGCACGGGGCTCTGTAGGCCAGGTGGTGGGGGTACGCAGCAGCATTGGTGAAGCAACCATGTTGGAGACACCACTGCGTCTTGATGCAGGTATGAATCGCAGTCCGCGCTGCATTCGGCTATTACCGGCTGAGAAGATCCGTCTTCGGTGTCTCAGCATCGTGCGAACTGATTCAACAGCCACACAGACTGCCAACATTCGCATCGCATATGCTCGCGATGTCATCATTGATGGCGTCCGAAGCACAAACACCAACTTCGGACATATTGTCATCGAGGCATCAGCAAACGTTACCGTTACCCGCTGTGATATTGCCAAGAGTTTCGGCTACGGGGGTGGAGGACGCGGCTATGGCGTTGTGTGTCAGTTTACGGCAAGTGATTGCCGCATCGAAGACAACATCTTTAGCGACTTGCGTCACGCAATGCTCATGCAAGCTGGCGCCAACGGCAACGTGTTTGCCTACAACGCCTCCAAGAATGCCCGCTGGACGGAGTTCCCAAATGATGCAGCAGGGGACGTGGCCTTCCACGGCAACTGGGTCTTTGCCAACCTTATCGAGGGCAACGACGTCTGCCATATTGTGGTCGATAACTCCCATGGAGCCAATGGTTGGTTCAATACCATCCTGCGCAACCGTTCCCGCGAGTACGGACTTTACATGGGCGGTGGCCCCTTTGCAGATTCAACAACGATTATGGGCAACGAGATACCCAACACAAGCTTCATTAAAGGACTCTTCATCACCGGTGGCAAGGGGCTTGTAAACATCGGTAACATCGTCAAGGGTAAGCTCACACCTCCCGAGTTATCGATGGTGCCACCGCCTTCTTTCCTATATGCCTCGCGTCCGGCAGGCTATCAGGGAAACATCTGGCCTCCATACGGGGCAATTGACCCATCACAGCGCGACACCATACCGGCACGTGAGCGACAGCTCATAGCAAAGCAGACCTGTCCATGCACAGAAGATTTCCCAACGACCGTTCGTGAGCGGGCTTCACAACATGACGTGCTAGCGAACATTGAACACGTCGTTGTCATCAACGTGCTTGGTCAGCAAGTGTTTGCGGGCACACCAGCTGAATTCGCACAATGGCGCGCAGATAAGATCATACTCGCGCAGCGCATCAGCGGCGTAACGTTAACGGTTCTCACGGGAAGGTAGCACCATGGCAAAAGCAAAACTCAAGACAGCAGAGACCGACAGCCC
>CAZAGH010000078.1:0-6596 GCA_964484755.1 uncultured Melioribacter sp.
CCATACTCTGCCCAGTAGGCATTTCGTACAGCATAATCTTGAGGGTATGCAAGCTCGAGGAAGAATCCCATGCGTGGGCCTACCAGCGAGGTAGACCAATATGCTGCTGCAGAGTTATTTGTGATCGAAAAGGCACCGGAATTGTTTCGGCCCCCGCTCGGTATGCCCGAGAAACCAGACGTATTTGTGGCGTTCGTATTCGGCGACCGCCACAGACTTGTTCCAGCACTCTTTAGGAAGCCCCCTGCAGAATTCGGCAAGGAAATGCCGCCGTTGGCATTAGCATCATAGTAGTTGATCAAACGTCTAAAGTCCGCCATTGAGGGTACTCTCCAACCGGCAGGACAGGGATTTCGCTCATCTGTTGCTACGTAGTAATTGTACAGTTTACCATACGGACAGTCAAAGGTTGGATCGTTTTGATACGAGCACATACCGGGTCCCTTCAGCGCTGACCATTCGGCTGCATTGCTGACGTTCGGAATTGTATCGCCATTCTGAAATCGGGTAGCCTTTAGGTTTTCGGCAAACCAGATCATGCTATCAACGACAATTGTCTTATACACGTTGCCGTCGATATCGGTCACTTGACCGTAGACTACATTGGGATTGTGCACATCAGGCGTTCCGCAGGTGTGGTCCGATCCCTGACTCCTGACGGTCACGTTAGCTACTGCAATCAGAGTAACAAGTATCAATATCGATGTTCTATTAGACAGGTGGGCGTAAGGCATGGGGCTTGGATCACTGATGCGAAAACATGAAAATCCACCAGACGAGAAAGAGTTACTGAAACAACGAGTTGGGTAACTCAAAAGTTGTATCCAAATCGCAGTGAGCCAAGCATAAACGCCTGCTCTCCTACTTCCTTTGTAAGGGTGTTGTCCTCATAAATAGGCCACGGGTTTGATTTATAGAGGACTCGTTCCACCCCGAACTGAGGAATGATGTAGAACTTATCATCCGCAAACTCAAACTTGTACCCGACGTAACCTGTAGCGGCCCAGTCGAAACTGTTGTATGTATTCCCCGTCGTAACGTGGTTTTCGAGTACCCCAAGTCCTGTTGTCTGTGAGTACTCCACATGCAATCCTTTCCAAAGGTATTGTCTGTAACCAGTAACAACACTGTAATCTGCAAATCGACCTTCCGTGTCGCGATCATTTGGGAACAAGACATTCACACCGACGAGCAGATCTCCGCGAAGATCTCCCTGTTGCCATAGCGTGTATGTCATCTGTGTCCTGGTAAGCCCTGGAAAGAAGGGCCAGAGGATATCTGTCTCAATGCCGATCGCACTTTCGGATGTTTCAGTTTGAGCAAAGCTGCTAGTGGTCAGCATGCAAAGCAGACCGACAATAAGAAATGTGTTTTTCATTGTTTACAATCCTGAGAATACGTTAGGATGCAAACATGATGCTTGGACAGCATCTGGTTCATTGATCAACATCAATAAACACTTCAACCAAGCCCGACTGAACCGATATGTTCGAAATTGCCCACCAGGTGCAAGGTTCGCTCCATGCCCTCATGAAGAAGGTGGAGATCAATCATAGCGTCAGCATAGTGCAGAATATCCCGTGATAGGGTGCCATCTCGTGGCCCCTTGAGCAGAACCTTCTGTCCGGAGGTGATGGCAATCTCCAGCTCCAGTGCTTTGCTGGTTATCTGCATTACACGCTTGTTACTGCTCGGAATCGAGCTCGAAACGGCAAAGTTTTTCAGCTGACGAAGATCTATCTGCTTGTCATCGAAGCGAATGTGCCCAACGTGCTTCAAGAAATTCTGTCCAAGCCAACGAATGTCTGCACGGGAGAACAAAAGACTCACTGAAGGATCTGTTGGATCGACCGCGTGAAGCCAGAAATAGTGTTCTGGAAACGAAGTGCCCCAATTCTTTTCAAGATACCCCATCTCGTCATTGAGAGTATACTCTGATGCTTTGTGGCGAATTCTGCCCGAAACTCGGTGGGAGGTGTTGAGCACTGAGTGATAACAAGGAAGGCTCGGAACGTAGTACGAATAGCCCATTGAGTTTCCAAACGTTTGAATAGGCTTGTTATTCAAGAGCGACAGATTGATGGTGATATCCGCTGTGTTGATGTCGATCATCTCCGTGGTTAGCACATTATCACCCATTCGAACGATGTGCTGATTGGCGTCAAGCGAGATCTCATGTTGCGGGAAATAGATTATCTGGGGAGCAGCATTAGGCACATGTAGCTGAATAAACCCGCATGTATCGTATGAATTCTGCGTAGCATATCCATAGATGATAACAAATGATGCTTGGTGCTGTGTCGAGTAGACCTTTTGAAACCATCCCTCAAAAAATCTACTACGGCGCAGATCACCTCGAAGACTTGATGGTTTGATTCTTCCAAGCATGCACGTTTCCTTAACTGAGTATACACCGGCAAGGAGAATGTACTGCAATTCCCATTCTCGAAATGCAACTGCACGGGAACAATCTCTGTGGTGCTGAGATTGCCTCATACCGCATGAGTCTGGAACAAGGCAAAGCTCAGGCTTCATTACCTCGATTTCCGTTGATGTATGTCAAGAAACTTATTGATGAACGTACACTGATATATATTGGAGCATCTCAGTTCGTAGTGTTGCGACTATGTCTTTTGACCATCCGTCTATTCAGCGCTCATCTACTACACAGCGAATTCTCGTGCCAACAGCACTTGGCGTAATGGCTGTGTCGATCATCGCGCTACTCAGTGGCTGCTCTCGCTCAATGTTCATGCAGAGTCCATGGAACGCTATTCCTAAGGCAACCGCTGATGAAATCGCGCAGCTCTTTCAGCCAGAGTCATTGCGCGCCGATCTCGACACGATCGTCGCTCTGCACGAACGCACCTGCCCGAACCCTTATCTGCGTATCCCGAAAGATTCGATCCTTACACTTGTTAACCAGCTAAAGGCCTCAATCGACCGGCCGATGACACGCCGCGAGTTCCTGCCGATCGTGATGGAACTGCAGGCGGGGTATCGTTCGGATCACTATGCCCAGTGGCCCCCTTCCGATGACCTTGAGTATGCCTTCGCGCGCGGGGAGAGGTTTCTCCCCTTCCGAGCAGCGCCGTATGATGATAGGCTGGTGATCGTGGCCGTCTCGGATAGTGCGCGCGAGATCGAGCCGGGTGATACTATTGTGCGGATCGGTAACACTTCGGCCATTGACTACGTGGCGCGGTTACGCTCGCTGACTCCTAATGAAACCGAGCGATACCGCGACGTGCGCGTGCGTGAAGGATTTCGCTATCTGAGTTGGGCAGCTGGTGTGATTCCTCCGACTGAGGTGGAAGTCATTCGACCTGATGGCTCGCGGCATACGGTGCAGCTTAGCCCGTCGAGCTCAGGGGGCAAGGAGAGAACTGCACCCCTTGGAAGCCGAGCCAGTTTGCCGATTGCTGCAAAGGGTGACATGCTTGTCGACAGTCCGCCGTTCCGATGCCGCCTTCTCCCTGGTGACTCAATACAGCATGCGCCCATTGCACTTATCGACTTCCCGCGCATGGACGGTCCGCTCCAAGATCAATGGGAGTCGTTCCTCGATGAATCGATTAGGGCCGCCCGGGAGCGTGGCGCAGCGGGATTGATCGTCGACATTCGACAGAATGGTGGAGGATCGACCGAGCTCGGAGAAGCCTTGCTCTCTCGCATAACGGATCGACCCTATCGCATGAGTTCGAAACTCCTGTGGCGCAAGAGCCCGGAGTCTGACGAACTGTTCCGTATGATGGCAAAACCGATGTGGCGGTGGCTGACCTTCCTTACGTGGCTTTTCATTCCGGAGTACACAAAGCTTGAGTATGGCCAGGACGTGGTCTACGATAACGAAGCCAGAAGTCGACCACGCGTCGAACCCAGCTTTGATGGACCGACGTGCCTGCTGATCGGCGACCGGACATTCTCCGCAGCGATGGACCTCGCCGATGGCGTCCGCACCTACGATCTGATGCTCACGATCGGTCAGCCTACAGGGGGCGTGCCCAACACACTCGGCGACATCGGCCCGTTCCAGCTCCCGAACTCGCGGATTCCCATCTCGTTCAGCATGAAGCTCTTTGTCCGTGCAAGCGGCGATGAATCGGACCTCGGACCTGTTCGACCGCACATTGAGGTCGCGCCCATCGCTGGCCGTGACACAGCTCTCGAGCGCGCCACCGAGGAGATACGCAAGAGGCACTTGGAGCAAAAACAGAGATAGCTATGTTGCCGCATTTATAAGGTTTAACCACGTGGATACATCAAACGAACGCCCATCACGGTCACCCCTTGTCCGCTCGTTCATCGGCCTACTTTCCGGTGTCGGTGTCGGGGTCTTGATTGCGGCATTTGCAGACGAGATCAATTGGTCTGCGCTGTCAGAAATGCCGCTGCTTCAGAAACTTGAAGCGGCGCGGGAGCCCATGACGATGTGGGATCTCTTAGCGCTCCCCGCGCTGAGCATGCTTGTCCTTGGAATACACGAAGTCGGACATGTCCTGGCGGGTAAGTCACAGGGAATGCGCTTCCTGATGCTGATCGTTGGGCCGTTCGGGTGGCATGCGTCGGCCTCCGGTACTCGATTCAACTGGAACACCCACGTTGAATTCATGGGTGGCCTGGCCGCTACCGCGCCTACGAAGAAGGGAGACGCACTTCGTCGACAGTTGCTGGTGATGATCGCCGGTGGGCCGATCGCGAGCCTTCTGCTTGCGGTGTTAGGGGTTGTGCTAGCATCGCTGACCGATGCACGCCTAACGGCATACAGCATGTACATTGCTGCCTTGTCGTTCGGGATCGCTTTGGTCACTCTCATCCCTAATCGAATGGGTGGCTTCATGAGTGATGGCATGCAGATCATGGATCTGCTGCGCGCAGGCAATGCTGTGCTTGAACGAAGCTTGATCATGCAGATCTTCTCGCAGACGCTCAATGGCGTTCGTCCGCGCGACTGGGACTCTGCGGCGATCGATCAGTTGTCGATGCTTTATTCGAAGGACCCGAAGCAGAATGCCAGCGTCGCATTGTATCTCCTTTCCCGGGCAATGGATCTCGATCATCAGGAAGAAGTTGCGCTCTACCGGTCGCAGCTGGAGAACTGCATCGACCAATTCCCATCGGGGTTCAAGCAGTCAGTCTATGTTGAACTTGCTATCTGTGCATGGTTGGCCGGAGATACCGACGCTGTTCGCCGGCATTTGGACAATGCCAAGGGTGGCATCGTTGAGGAATCCCGAAGACTTCTCGCTCAGGCGGCCCTGGCGAAACTCGAGAGACGGGATGCAGACTGCGAGCGCGATTGCTTGCTGGCCGTCAAGGCAATCGCAAAGACGTCCGACGCCGGGCAGGCTAGGCTGACGGAAGATCAGCTGGCGATGCTTGCCTAGAGCGCCCCCTAGGTTAAAGATCGAAGGAGTAGCCGATACTCACATTGATGATGAAGGGAGTGAAGCCAAATCCCGGGTCCAACGTTGACAACTCTTCATTCTTACCTGTATTCCTGTTGAGATACGTAAACCGATCGCCTTCAAGTGTTGACGATATCGTCGGCCAGAAACGTACACTCGGAGCGATCATGATTCCTTTCAAGAATGACGTTGCGTCCTTAAATGGCTGATAGTGACCGTACAATCCAAGGCCAAGCGTAAAGGTATTGTATGAAGCAATCTGGCTGCTGCTCGTTTGCTCGTCACCGTCGTAATAATACTCGAATCGATGCCACTTTGGCTCGATTCGTACATTGACCCATTCGGCCAGTCGATATCCGATTCCAAAACCCGTCGTGTAGGGCATGTGTACAGCTACGCCCTGGTTCCTCAATGCCTCCGTGGCGGTGGGCCCCGATAGATCCAACGATACACCATGAGAATACCCGAAGATCCATTGATTTTTGATGTAGTTGCCCTCGATATTGGCCCCCTTTGCGAACAACGGCTGGGTAAGTCCGAAAACGACATTGACCTTTCTGTCCTCCGTCCAGTCCTGAGCGCGCATATTCGGTGACATCAGAAGCATTGTAAGGACGGCTATTGTACCGAATGAAGTCCGGGTTTGACGAATCATGTTCCACCTGTACAGTTGGTTGTAAATGATCGAACAAAACTCGGCTAGCAAAGAGCGAGAACAATTCACAATTGTTAAAAACGGCGCGGTCTCTTAACGTGATGCAGTCGCTACCTTTGACCGCGCAATCGGCTTAATGACTGCGGCTTCATTCCCAGGTAGGCAGCGATCAGGTACTGTGGTATACGATTCAGCAAATCAGGATTCTGCGCGACGAACTTGTCATACCGATCCTTCGCCTTCATGTTGGCCAGGTCTGAGAGATACTCGACGGTTCTCACCAGGAACTGATCCGTATAGAAGCTTCTGACGGCCATGAACTTCGGTTGCAGCTCGAACACCTTCGCCATCGTTTCGCTTGTCAAGACAAGCAACTCCGTGTCCTCCAGTGCTCGTATCGACGTGTCAGACGGGCTGCCCGTCGTGAAACTCTTCAGGTATGCCACCCACTCATACTCCTTGGTGAATCCTGTTGGGCACTCATTCCCGTCGTGTATCTGATAGTGCATCATCAGCCCCCTTTCGATGTAACC
>CAZAGH010000079.1:0-6424 GCA_964484755.1 uncultured Melioribacter sp.
ATTCCGCTACAACAGTGCGAACAAGTTCACCTAGCAAATTGTATACCCGAATTTTTGTGTCCCCTTCCATGGGGACCCCAAATCGGATATTCGTATATAATGTGAAAGGGTTAGGGTAATTGGTGATCTGAGTAATGTTATCGTCTTGCGTGTCGTCGTCTACCCCGACGATCAACCATACATTCGGTACCCAAAAGCCTTGGTAAACAGCTGTATTGTTAGGCGCTGCTTGCACGGTAATGAGCGACTGACCGATCGTGGCGGAAATAGCCGCAGAGCCCGGCCCAGCGGGGGCTACAAGGCTCCCACCAGATCCAACAACGGACCAGTTCAACTGTGTTTGTGATGCTGCAGGCACGGTAAAACACACCATGCCGATCAGCAACAACGCGTATAAAAGGCGCATTTGTCGCTCCATAGTCTTTCCAACCACGTACAACCTACCACATCAAATGCCATATTCCAAATCCACATCGGTATTTTTTCTAAATAGGTGTGGATATCTTACGTCATGCAGTGTGGAGAATGTCATGCTCAACCAGTAGTCAATAATACGTATTACTACGTATTTCTCCAAATTACTGGTATCTCCTCAAGTAAAAAGGGGCATCCACACATGTGAATGCCCCTTTGACAAAAGCGTCAAATATGTTGACGGTTTACTTGCCGTCGATCAGTTCCTTTACGAGAGCTTCGAGCTTCTCTATGCGGGCTTGTTGATCATCTGCCTTGGCTTGCAGCTTGTTGATAACACTCTGCTGCTCAGTAATCGTTGATTGCTGCTCTTGGATAGCCTTTGTGAGGATCGGTGTGAGCTTGGAGTAGTCTACTGACTGATACACTGGCTCGCCCCTATCGTTGACGGCATCTTTTGCTCCCTCTACGAGATATGGCACAGCTGCCTGAAGCTCATGAGCCATAAAACCAAAGTTGCGTTTGCCGCTCGACTTCCACTGAAAATCGTATACTGGAAGCTGGTTTACAATCGACAATGCATCAAACGAACGGAGATCGGTCTTAAGACGATGGTCAGAAAACTGGAATAGACCATTTGAATAATAGAGGTTTCTCCATCGGGCGTAGTTTGTACCGAGATCATAATCAGCGTCTGACCATGGGCCTACATTGTCGCCAAAGATAAACTGGCCATCACCACCGAAGTTCATGACAAGCTGCTTACCAATGACGTTGGCACCGTAATTGGCTCCTCCACTTCCGTAATTGGCATTGTTGAAGTTGTCTGTTACAAAGAAATCGAATCCGCTGCCCGCCTGTTCGAGCCTAAGCACTCTATCATTACCTTGAACTGTGCCGGCTGTAGCTGGGTTGTTTACATGAAGCGGGTAGCTCGGGGTAGATGTGTTAATACCAACGTTGTCATTCTGAACCGTAAATCGAGTTACAGGGGCTGGATCTGGTACGGCTGGGAATGACGAGATAGTACGAATCGAGAACGCACCGTCACCATTATCGTGGTAATCAAATGACAAATGCATGTTGTCGTTGCCACCAATCTGACGCAGATACACCCAGTCATTGTTTGTACCAGCGTGATCAAATCCGAGATACGTGTTTGTGCGATTTGCTGCATCAACATTTACATCGTTGAGTGTCGAGGTACCAGCAAGCAAGGAAATCGAACCGCTCAGCGAGACATTACCGTTGCCGTCATCTGTAAAGGAACCATTACCCATGGCATTAGAAGACGTCCAACGGGTAGAACGGTTTGTTGTACCAGTACCTGTCGTGACATTGTTGATCGTGCGTGTCTGGAGAGCATTTCCACTGCGCACAACAAAGTCGCTGCTTACGCTGCCTGTTGGCAGGTTTGGAGCGATTACTGTCGCGGCGTTAACTGTGACAACATCTCCACTTGCATCGCCAAGAGTCGTATTGCCATTTACTGTCGCAGCACCACCAACAGCAAAGCCATTGGTGATTGTTTGTGTTCCGTTAAAGTCACGGATAACAAACTGCGTTGTTCCCACACCTGAGCTTGGGATGATGTAATCACGGTTGGCAAAGCCCAAGTTGTCAACTAGGATGCGACCATTGAAGTTGCCACCGAACTCACGGATCGAAAGGCTACCACCAAATGCATCGCCGATGAAGGCATCGCGTCCACTTACGCGGAAGGTTTCGATAATCACATCATTGCCAGTTGAAGCAATGTTGATCGCACCGGTGCGAGAGAGATTTCCGTTGCCGTCATCATCAAGCGAAGCATCGATGAGTGTATTGCCTGAGCTCCAACGTACCGTGCGGTTAACAGAACCAGTACCTGTTGTGATGTTGTTGATCGTACGTGTCTGAAGTGCACCACCGTTGCTCACAACAAATGTGTTCGATGTGCTACCTGCAGGAATGTTTGGCATACGGACGGTAGACGATCCAATTTCTGTGGAGTTCAGGGCACGATCAAACGTCATCAGGGCATTGCCGAGGAAGTCCCACGTGTCAACGATCTTAAGACGGTTGTTATCTGAATTGTCAACACCGATCGACCAACCACTTTCAAATGCAACATCAAGCGAGAGGAATGCGTCACCACCTGACGCACCGCCCGAACGTATAGCCGCAACAGCGTGCGCGGTTGGACTGGCATTGTTAGAATTGAATACATTCAATGACGCGGCATCTGTTGATGCCGGATTCTCTGTACCGGTCATTGAACCATTGGCAGTAAAGAAGAACGGCACGGTTGAAGACGACGCGTTTACCATGAAGCGGCCTTCTTCGTCGAGTGCAAGACGTGTGATAGGAGATGGATCTGGATTTGACACCGATGAACCTACCGAGCGAATCGAGAAACGCGCGTCGTTGATGTCATCATGGAAATCAAGTGCGAGGTGATACTGGTTTGGACCACCGATCTGACGCAAGTAAGCCCAGTCGTTCAATGAGCCGGCTTCACCCAGAGCGAGATACGTATTTGTTCCGTTCACTGGATCTACCTGTGCGCTGTTGTAGTCTGCCTGACCAGACAGAAGTGTGAGTGGTCCACCAACCTGCATGCTTCCGTTAGAAGCAGCAAAGACATTTGCGTTTGGCACCCATGTCGATGTTGGTGCATCCCAACGAAGTGTCTGATTGTTTGCTGAACCTGGGGAAATAACTGTTGACGTAGACACAACAATATTCGGATTGTTGTATTGTACTGTCATGCCAGTACCGGCAACGATCGTTCCAACGGCGGCACTTGTTCCCGTACCTGTACCGATAACAAATCGTCCAGGAAGCATCGGTGCAATCTTGTTTGCTGTCACAACGCCCGGAGCGATGAATGGGTTTGGATAGTTACTACCGATCAGATCACCACCTGCAGGACCAATCGGAGGAAGAACTGATGGGATAACACCCGGAGCGATGTCCTGATTAACGATAGTGAAGTCTTGAATCTTCGCTGAGTTAACTGCATTGTCGGCAATCTTAACATTTGTTACAGATTGATCAACAAGTTTAGCTGTTGTGATGCTCGCATCGAGGATCTTTGTCGTTGTGATGGCGTTATTACGAATGATTGGGTCAGGGTACGTACCCGTAAGATCACCACCAGCATTTACGATGTATGGGAAGTTAGCGATCGAGGCGCTCGTGACACCCGTTACGCGACCTTGTGCATCAACCGTGATACGCGGGATGTTCAATACGTCGCCATACGTACCAGCACTTACACCTGTTGCTGAGAGCTTTTGACTCGTAACGGCACCATCGACAAGCTTCGATGTTGAGATAGAACCATCTGTAAGCTTCGGAGTGGTAACCGAATTGTCGGCAAGCTTGATCGTTGAAACAGAACCGTTTGCTATCGCTGGGTTAGGATATTGACCGGTAAGGTCGCCACCTGCAGGACCAGTTGGGGGCAGTTGTGTTGGGATCACGCCAGGCGCAATCTTGGTTGCCGTGATTGCACCATTGCTGATATCAACCGATGTAATTGTATTGTCGGCAAGCTTCGAACCAGTTACCGAATTGTCGGCAAGCTTGTTCGTACCGATTGCTCCGTCTCTGACATCAATCATAGTGTTAGGTCCGGACGGAGAAATAATCCCGATCGTACCTTCTTGACTCGTAACAGATTGGATTGCATTAAACGTAACCGTCGACTCGATGAGAATCGTGTCACCTGCGCGGTTAACCATGATTCCGCGCTGTCCCTTGATCACAAGGTTGCCTTCGCCGCCATTCAAGCTGCGTACAAACCCCGTCGCTGATGAGTCAAGGCGAGCCGCAGATCCAGCCTTGCCAGCATAGATGGCATACGGCACTTGAGAAAGTTGTGTGCGAGGAAATGGTGGCTGACCCGAAAGGGCTGTCTCGAGGTACATCTGCTTGGAGAAATCAACGAGATCCAACGACTGCACTGCACCCAGGTACACATTGAAGAGCCCCTTCGTGATTGTCGTTGCCTGTGTCTCCTCCCAAAGGAGGTTTCCACCTGTTTGGCTGTCGTAAAGCCGAAGAACAACCGTATACTGACCATCAGCAAGGGGTGTTCCATTGGCCTGTTCAAGATAGCCCTGGTAGGAAATCGACCGGTTGATCTGCGCGGAAACTCCAGCGCTTAACCCGATCATAAAGGTTAGTACGAGTGCAAGTTGTAGCACACGTGACATTCTCTGAATCATGAAAAAACCTGACAAACTTGTCCAACAAAAAGTATTTGAATTCAAACAGGGATGGGCGTGTTAGCGAATCACGCTTAAACGTGCAGACGCTCTATAGGGCAGCCCCGAAAGCAGCGTGCCTTCAACAACACAGGCATAAGAACCGGCTGCGAGGCGCACACCGCTCATGTCGGTGGCACCAATGGCAATCGTTGTCGAACCGGCAATAGTCATCGTATGCTCGATTGTCTGCACCAGATTACCTGCAGCATCATACACACGAACTGTTACAGGTCCATCTAACTGCGTATCCAAAGCAATCTGTGCCGATTCGCTCATGGGATTGGGGTATATCCGAACGCTTCCTTCAACAACAGTCTCTAAGACCGAGGTCGTCTGTTGTTTCCATGGCGTCCAGAACCCTTCCCAAATCTCATTCTGTGCCGCCGCCTTGCGGCCCGAGATAAGGGGCTGACCAATCGTTGCACTCATGAATGCACCCGACGTTGACGCCTGTGTTCGCACAACTCCTCCTGAGCCCACAACAGATGAAACCATCCGAGGCTGCGCAGAAGCAGGAATTGCAAAGCACAACACCAACGAGAACGCAATTGATGCAGCGCAAAAACGCTCGTACATACTACCCTTTCCATCCATTGGGAACACCAATGGTAGTTCATTAGAAAACATATGCTCCGCAATTCGACGGGGCCATATACGACAAGGCGAACATTTTATTGTTCGCCTTTGCCGATTAATCGCGTTGAAAAAGAGACAGGATTGTGCGGTCTAGATTCCTTACTTCTTCAGCAACTCCTTGACCAACTCTTCGAGCTTCTCGAGGCGCTCTTGCTGATCATTGATCGTAGTCTGCTGCTTTTCGATGACCGCTTGCTGCTCTTGTATAGCCTTTGTGAGGATCGGTGTGAGCTTTGAGTAATCCATCATTTGATAGACTGGCTCGCCCCGTTCATTGACAGCATCCTTGGCACCTTCTACGAGATACGGAACAACCGCTTGCAGTTCGTGGGCCATGAAGCCATACACGCGCTTGCCGTCGGCCTTCCACTTGAAATCGTAGACAGGGATCTTGTTGACAAGGGAAAGAGCATCAAATGACTGCAGATCCGTCTTGAGTCGGTAGTCGGAAACGTTCAGAACATTACCAGAGAGATAGAGATTTCTCCATCGGGAGTAGTTCGTACCGAGATCATAAAAAGCGTCGCCCCATGGGCCTACATTGTCGCCAAAGATAATCTGGCCTTCACCACCGAAGTTCACGACAAGCTGCTTACCAGCGACATTTGCAGCATAATTAGCTCCTCCACTTCCATAATTGGCAAGATTGAAGTCGTCTGTTACAAAGAAATCGAACCCGCTGCCCGCACGTTCGAGCCTGAGCACTTTATCATTCCCGAGAACTGTGCCGGCTGTAGCTGGGTTGTTTACATGAAGAGGGTAGTCCGGAGTAGCTGTGTTGATACCCACTTTATCGGACTGAACCGTAAAACGAGTTACAGGGGCTGGATCTGGAGTTGTAGGGAATGACTCGATAGTACGGATCGAGAACGAACCGTTACCGTTATCGTGGTAATCTAATGACAAATGAATGTTATCGTTGCCACCAATCTGACGCAGATAGGCCCAGTCGTTGTTTGAACCAGCGTGATCAAATCCGAGATACGTATTCGTGCGATTTGCTGCATCAACAATTCCATCGTTGAGTGTCGAGGTACCAGCAAGCAAGGAAATCGAACCGCTTAGCGAGACATTACCGTTGCCGTCATCTGTAAAGGAACCATTACCCATGGCATTAG
>CAZAGH010000080.1:0-6416 GCA_964484755.1 uncultured Melioribacter sp.
GCAGCGCTATGCGCACATGATCTTCTTTGCGAGAATGAACAGACATACAATCCCTAGTTACCGTCGAACAACAAACCTCTCGCCCGCTAACTGCGTAACGAACCCGGAAAGTTCAAACTCCAAGAGCTTGCTCCGTGCCGAGGCTACATCACATGCAAACATCGCGCAAAACTCATCAACATGATGAGGGGCCCCATCATCAACCTGCTGTAGCTCCAACGGCAGTTGCGTAGCTCTTTGTGCGTCAACCGACGGAACAACACCAACCGATGCGCTCGAGAGCAGCATCATTGCCTTTTCCGAGCTGATGAGAGCGTTGCAGCCCTGACTCCGCTCCGAGGTAATGGGTCCTGGCACAGCATAAAGCGGCTTGCCTTGTTGCAGTGCAAACTCTGCCGTGATCAATGCTCCGCCCCTTGCCTTACTCTCGACAACCACCACAGCATCAGAGAGCGCTGCGATGATCCTGTTTCGTGCAGGGAAGGCAGGGGGCAGGGCAGCCACCCCACAAGGATGCTCACTGATGACGGCCCCATGTGCCCTGCGGATGCGCCCAGCAAGCTCATGTGCTGCCTTCGGAGTAATGCGATCGATACCACTTGCGATCACTGCCACCGTTGGCGTGTTGTTCTGCAGAGCGGCCTCATGGGCAATCGTGTCGATTCCTTGCGCAAGGCCCGACACAATCACCGTGCCACTGCGCGCCCAATCTGCAACCAGCATCTGCGTTACCGGCAGCCCATAATGGTGCGTGCACTGACGCGTACCTACAACGCCTACACTCTGCGTTGCAGGATCTGGCAGCATGCCTGCCACGAACAGCACCGACGGCGGATTAGCAATCTGACGCAGGCGCGTAGGGTACGCCTCATCTACGATCGTAACGATCGTTACATCATGCCTCACACACCGCTCCCGCTGCTCGTCGCAAAGCCGAATGAGATCTGTGGGTATAGCACCCAGCATTGCAAGCGCCACATCGAGATCATCGCACGCCTGAGCAACTCGAATAATCTCATCATTGGTAACGCCGCCCACAAGCCGGAGCGCAAGAACATCATCAGAACGCAACATTTGGAATCCCCTTTATGTCATTGTGCCGCGAAACGGGGCGAATGTGACGTATGGAGACAGGAGGGACGAGAGGGACGTGTAGGGACGAGATCGTCTTTCCCGCGAAAGCGGGAAACCAGGATGTAGGGGCGAGCCGATGGCTCGCCCTGGTTCATCGCAATGATCGCAAGGTCCCTCGTCGCTACGCTCCTCGGTATGACGTAGCGCATATAGTTTGTGTATATGAGCGGGCGCGCCAAGGGCGCGCCCGCTAGTACCCCTGTTCAACTTTGCTTGCGGCGTCATCCCGAGCACCGAAGGTGCGAGGGACCTCACGTTTCAGCGATTAAGGTGTAGGGGTCGAGCATGCTGGCATGACCCTTTCTATCTTCTCCTTGCATCACCGCGTTGCCGCAGCGTTTCGAGAACAATTGCCCAGAGTTCCTGGTAAGGGATGATTTCCGCATAGTCGCGCTGGAGTCTGGCTGCTTTAGGATACTTAGCGAGAATTACATTGGCACGACGTTCAACTTCATCGGGATTGAAATCTGCTGCCGGGAGCGTTGCTAACATGCGGAAGAAGACGCCAGTACGAAGCGTGTTTGGATTGTTCAGATGTCTGGCAGCGTACTGTCGAATTGCTTCACCGTTGGCTACCAACTCAGAGTACTTGTAGGTCCTCAGCCACTGCAGGATACGGAGGATGTACAATGCTGCGGAAGTAATCGCTTTATCTCCGATGTAATTGTCATGACGTCGTTCGATGCTGGCTAGATATTCACGCTTGCAATGCTGAAAGGGGCCAGCATCGATGCGCCCCGTATCGATAAGCAACATGATGTAGGCACGGCAAATCGACCACGTATGGTCACGCAACACCCTGTTGGTGGAATTGCGTTTGTTTTGATACAACCACATGATATCTCGTGCCTCGCGATACGAACCATGAGTCGAACACGTCAGGAAATATACATGAAGCAACGAGCTCCATCCGTCGCCACCTTCCGAGACCATAGTACTTGCAGTATGCCATACGTTCTTTGCGCCTTGGATATCTCCAAGCAGGAGCGTTGCCGATAGCTGCGAACCCAGCAATTCAGCACGGAGGGCAGAATGTTCTAGCTGTCGGTGTCTGTCGATATACATAAGTGCCTCGGAACCTGTTTTGAGGATACATTTTGCATCGCCTTCAAGGGTCGACAGCCAAATCTGGACACGGCACCTGTGCATCTGCACAAGTGAAGGGGCAGCTCGCAGCTTCGCTAGCACCTTCAATCGATCTATGATATCACGGAGTTTGGATGCTGTGCGCGTTCTTTGTGATGTATACTCAAGTAGCAGCAGAGCAGCCTGCGAAAGCAGAGTATCAGCTTCGGTCTGAATCGACAACATTGCATGCATCCTTCTGACAAGCGCATCATAGTGTTGCACCGCCTTTCGGTTATACATCACAGCTGCATCAAATCTCAGGTGTGTTAAAGCAACTAGCGCAACATCTGGCAGCTCATATGCAGTGGCAAGCTGCAGGACAGAATCGTAGCTGATATCACTCGAACGTTTGTGTCCGTGATCAGCTAGCAGTTGTGCCAGCACTAGCATGTTACTTGCACGCGTTCGGTTCTGAAATCTGACAGCCCCTTTGAGATTGTCAGGATTCAATCCTGAAGCTGCACGAGTCAGCAGATCTCTGGCTCTCCGCACTTGACGTTGTATGCTCTCAGGTTTCCGGGTAGCACTTCCTGTCGTTCCCATCCATTTGTCAATAACATTTTCCCATGAATTCGATAATGGATCGGATAGCAATGCATTGATAAGCTTATCAATACGATCGTTGCTTGGATTGGCTGCCCAGCGCATGCGACGCTGCTGTAAAACCAGCGCTACATCAGCCGCCCAAAATAAATCCTCTCTTTTCATATCAACAACATTGTAATGACGTAAATACAGTGAATAAACCTCGTCCGAAAGTACATAGTAGCTGTCAATAAAACCAGATCTCCTCTCCACCTAGAATTGCAAGTGATTCACTAAGTCAATTCATCTATAAATGTCTTTAGAGGAGAAAACATGGAAATGTTAATCGCAATACTGATCTGGCTTCGAGTTATCGCGCCAGGCGAAACCTATACAACCTCGCAGTTCAACATGCTGGTTGAACAGAACTCACAGCAGATCACATTGATCTCCAACGATCAACAACAATTGGTTACCGTTAACGCTACTGCATCGAATCAGGCGTCAGAGGTAATCATAATCAGTCAGTAAACCAGATTGAATGTTTAAATAAGCGTAATTGGAGTACAAGGAAATGCGTCACACTCTCGTAGCTATCGTGCTCATAATCGTAATGAGCCTTGTAGTTAAAGGTCAGTGTCCTACTGGCTATACCAAAATCACTAAAGTCTACAATATCCCCGACGGACAAGGAGGATGCTGTCCTGTTCTGGTAACATTCTGTTACCGATCAACTGCAAACGAGTTTTATGTGCAATACGATACGGTAGCATTCTATAATTCGCTGTGTAGTAACTTATTTGGTCCGGGTTTGTTCAACTTCATGACGAAACGGATTATCTATGAATACGACATCGGTCTGACAAACTGTCCGGTGCCGACAAATAAAACACTGTATGAATCGAGAGCATCGTGCTTCAGAACACCGAGTATCACGTACAATGCGGGTTATCCAATCGTGTACATCCCATGCGGCGAATCGATATGTCAGAAGATATGTTCTTATTGCAAGTCGACATCTGAGACCGATCCCTGCTCTGGTGAACCTATGGTCGTTTTCCTTGGATGTCAGTATGTTACAAATATCTGTATTCCCAAGCCAGGGGAGCAGTGCAACATAACTGCATGTGGCTTTTAATCAATCACCATGGGGAATGACTAATGGTAAAACCGGCCAATCTACTGCGATGGCGTTGCTGTTGCGTGCTCGCGTGTACAATCAGTCTAACAGCCATTGCCCAAACTGTCGCAATCAGGCCCATTTTAAGTTGGCATGATGCACGACTACTTCATTCGGACGTTGTGTTGCGTCAGGTCATAAATGTATACTCTAATGGCACTCTGGTGCGCTATTCTGACAGCCTCGGTCGTGCGGACGTAATTACTACGCCCAATGCGTTACTTGTGGCGGAATTGTGTGAGCACCGGAATGCTGCATGGGTGCGCATGATAACTGGCGAGGTTTATCGAACCGTGGATTTCATTAACTGGACGTCTGAGCTACGCGGTGTGGAGTCAATGTATCTCGATGAACACGACGACCTCTACATTCTTGATTCAGTCGGCGTCTATAAGGTTGTAGATACAGGAGGTAAACTGCTGAAGCAATCTGTTGCAATTGTTCCACGCACAGTTAATGTCAGCGGCTTTCTTGTCAGAAATGATACTGCATTCATATCACTTGCCGATGGGTCTGGTTCAATAGTCGTACACCGTGATCAACTGTATCTCCAACGTAATGTGTACTTCACAAAGGCACTGGCAATCTCGAGTGCGTTAACGGTGTTAAGCAACGACACGGAAGCATGGATGAATATGAGTATGGCTAAGGAGGATTCACTCATTATTCAACAGCCGAGCTTGTCGTGCAGATACATGATGTGTAGTTCGTCTCTGCATGAAAACGTCAGAGTAGTAACATTTTCTGCTATTCACTACATGACAAAGAAACCATTGTTTGGCAGAATATCTCGTAGTGGTATCGAATACATCAGCACCGCAGTTAATCAAGACGTGTCGGCGCTAGCATTAGCATCAATGAATGAGGGTCTGACATTCACGAATATCAACTCGAGATTTCGAACAGTAAGTCCGCAAGACGTTAGGGAGCATTGTGCACAAGATCGTTGCGACATATCAGGAATCCATGTTGTACCATATCTCTCAGTGGGCCAACTTGTTGGTCTTGGTATATGCGCCTCAGCACAGGCTCCCGATAGCGGAGAAAAGATATACATGCGCTATGCAGATGGCAGCGCGTTAGCTGAGCTCAAAGACACGGCACGGACGCTCTTTGAGACGTTTGAATCAGCATTTCTTACCGCTAACGGTACGGAAGTGGTTGTTGGCAGACCCAACATTTATCGAAAGGTGAGTACCGGCAAGTATGCTCGTGTATCTGATGCGGTGAATATCGCAGGTCGCACGGCGGCACTGCCTGTTGTGCTGGACGATGACACGTATCTCGTACATAGCAGCAGCAATAGGTATCTGTATTCAATCGATGCCGGAAGAACATGGCGACAAGTCGTCTTTTCAGGCATCAGGGAGTTCTCTACGAATGTGATCTTCTCAGACAGCCTAATTGCAATAGAATGTCGTGGCGAGTGGGCGGTATACAGACGCGGTGATCTTTGGCGAGATACACTGACGAAGCTGGTACATAGATATTCAAACGGATATACGTGTGCAGCCGCGGTTACTTCAGCATCCGCGACATTCGTTACTGGTGAGTCCATCTTGAGCACTGACTCTACATTCAAGGTACTCTGGGCTTATCAATACGCTAATGGCCAACTCGACTCATCAGAATATTCGCTTCCCCTTGCGTTGTCGAGAAACTCAGTTGTTCGCTGTATTCAGGTCTCAGACACGCTTCTGATCTTCTCCCTCTCTGTTGGAAGCAACACGGCCCAGCTCTCCACATTTGTCAACGGTAAGCTTGCGAGTCACCGATTTATACCAACAGCATCATTTGCTCCTCTCAATACACTGATGAACACCTCTGTGCGTTTCATAGACAAGAAAACAATCGAGCTCACGCGCATTGATCAGGGCCTTCAGGCAACAATAGACCTCTCGGAAGATGAGGTAAGTAGTGTCGAGACACCAACCCATGAGCCCCATGGCAAGTTGTCGATCTATCCAAACCCGGCCTCGACCTCAATTACAATCAGTCTCCCCGAAGGTTTTACATCACATGAAGGGGTAAACGTAGATATCTACGATGCATTATCAGAGCAGTGCATTCATACAACGATGCAAGTGCAACAAGCCCCCTACAACGCAACGAGATCACTCCATCTCGATATCTCCTCGCTACAGTCAGGTGCATACATGGTGCGTGCACGCGGCCGAGCCGGTGTGATGTCCACAACATTGGTTGTCAGTAGGTAAGGGGGCGAGCCGGTGGCGCGCATGGTAGGGACAGGAGGGACAAGAGGGACAAGAGGGACGCGACCGTCCTTACCGCGAAAGCGGGGTGGAGAAACTAAGGATCAGGTCATGTATACGTGTGCCACAAATATGCCGATGTAGCGTTGTCCGATTAGTCTTGTTTACGGCAATGAACAGACGACGCATTTCGGTGAATATTACGTGCGAGGGTTAGATACATGCAAAGATTGATC
>CAZAGH010000081.1:0-2240 GCA_964484755.1 uncultured Melioribacter sp.
ATCCGCCCACGTTCTTTTTCCAGAGGTGCCCCATCGTGTAGAGTGAATCTGCAATGGTAAGGGGCTCGGGTGAGATTGTACGCTGTGGGTAGAGCCTTGGCTCTGTGGTGGATGAAAGCTCCTGCATGATCGCACCAGAAGCATCGACGAGCTTGAGTGCAACAAAGCAGAAAGGTACCTCGTAGTTGCCGGCCTTCAGCATGATGCGATTCCATCCCTTTTCAAGCGTGATGTTTGACACTGGGGCGCTCTCTTTGGTGATAAGATCTCGCACGGATGTGTATGCCAACGAGTCGTTGATATAGATCTCCAGCGTTCCAGAAAACGACGCGTGTATCGTTACAGTTTGTCGGCTGCTTGATTCAACAAAGGTGTTTGCGATGTACGCACCGCTACGATCAATGCAGGCGTCAGAGAATTTAATGGGCGCTGAGATCGCCTTTTGGACATCGCGCCAGCGGATCGTTCCGCCACGAGCGTTTGTGTGAGCAGCTGTATCAAAGGGGCGCTCTGCTGGGAGCTTGCGTGTAAAGGCTACGCCGCTGTAGTTCTCTAATGGACCAATGATCTTCCAATTCCATATCCCATCTCCACCATCGGTGGTAGCGGATGCAGAAACGCAGCATGCAGATACAACGAGAACGTAGCACAGACGTCGTAGCAGGTGCGGCAACATCGTAGTGACCTGGGTGATACAAAGGGTCAATTCAAGCAAAGGGTTTACTACATTGCGCATATTGTTCACAAACTACCAAAAGCCATGCTTACCGTTTCTGCACTTCTCGTACCAACGGACTTTTCTGAAAACGCCGCAAAGGCCCTTGGGGTTGCAAAGGAGATTGCTCGTGGGAGCAATGCTGTCCTCCATATCATGCATGTTGTCGAGCCTGTTGTGTACCCAGCCGACTGGAGTTTTGCTCAGGTTGGGTTTGCCGATATCGAGAAAGAGCTCGAGGCAAACACACAGAAACAGATTGATGGACTAGCTGAACAGCTCACAGCTGAAGGCTTCAAGGTTGTGACAAAGATCGTCAAGGGGCGAGCAAGCGATGAAATCTGTAACTATGCCAAAAACCAAGGGATCAGTATCATCGCTATCGGCACCCATGGCCGGAGCGGCTTAGAGCACTTCCTGTTTGGAAGCACCACCGAGCGCGTGCTCCGCAAAGCCCCTTGCCCAGTGCTTTCTGTTCGTCTGGACTGATAACGAGCTCTATGCCAATTGTCAAAACTTCGAAGCTCATCACGATTGAGCGGCATATCACCGAAGAGGGGGCGATGCACCCCGATGCAACGGGTGAGTTTTCCCATCTTCTGCGCGATTTCACACTGGCGATGCGCATCCTGGCACGCGATGTACGTCGTGCCGGACTCAATGATGTGTTGGGTCAGACCGATGGCACGAACGTTCATGGCGAGCGCGTAAAGCGTCTCGATATTCATGCCAACGATGTGATCTTTCGTGCCATGGACCATGGTGGTCACCTCTGCGTAATGGCTTCGGAAGAGGCAGATGGACTCATTCCTATTCCTGAGGAGTATCGCAAAGGCAAATATGTTCTGGTGTTCGATCCGCTCGACGGATCATCAAACATTGACGTAAATGTCACGATCGGTACGATCTTCTCCATCTATAAGCGCATTGATCCCTCACTGAAAACACCGGGAACAATCGAGGACTGCCTGCAACATGGTTGGAAGCAAGTTGCTGCAGGATATGCGATGTATGGATCGAGTACGCAGCTGGTCTATTCATCTGGCAACGGAGTAGACGTGTTCACCTTTGATCCAACGATCGGTGAGTTCCTGCTTACGTATGAGAAGATTCGCATTCCCAAGCGCGGGAAGATCTACTCTGTGAATTCTGGTAATGCTCACAAATGGCCACAAGGTGTGCGCGATTACGTAACACATCTGCTCAAGCCCTCAGACGACGGCATTCGCCCATACTCCTTGCGCTATGTTGGCACTATGGTGGCCGACGTTCATCGCACGCTGCACTATGGTGGCATCTTCATGTATCCCGGCGACACCTCAATGCCGGACGGCAAACTGCGCCTAGTCTATGAAGTGAACCCAATGGCCTTCCTTATCGAACAAGCCGGCGGCAGAGCCAGCGATGGTCGCCAACGTGTGCTGGATCTTAAGCCAACCAGCCTTCATCAACGCGTCCCATGCTTCATGGGCAGCGAAGAGGATGTGCTGGAGGTGGAGGAGTTCTTACGAGTAGCGAGTGCCGA
>CAZAGH010000081.1:2340-6367 GCA_964484755.1 uncultured Melioribacter sp.
TCCCATGACCACACGTCGTTCATTTCTTGCGTCTGCAGCGCTCGGCACAGCTGCGGCGATTACATCAGCTCCTTCGCTGCATGCGATCGGTTTTGAGCCGGTTGTTGCAGGGGGCAAGCATGAACTGCCTGCGTTGCCGTATGCCTTTGATGCCCTGGAACCGTTTATTGATGCGCAGACGATGCAGTTGCATCATGGGAAGCACCATTTGGCGTATGTGAACGGACTCAACAAGGCGGAGGAAGAATTGGCCAAGGCGCGCACGGCGGGAGATTTTGCACTCGTGCAGCACTGGTCGAAGCAGGCAGCTTTTCATGGTGGCGGACACTGGCTGCACTCGATGTTCTGGAAGGTTATGGGTGCGCCAGGTAAAGATGGTGGAGGAGAGCCAACCGGTGAACTCTTGGCGGCAATAAACGACAGTTTTGGCTCGTTCGATGCATTCAAGAAGCAGTTTAGCGCGGCTGCCGGGGCCGTCGAAGGTAGCGGATGGGCGCTCTTGCACTACCGTAAAGATGATCAGCGGCTGATTGTTTTGCAGGCTGAAAACCAGCACAAGCTCACATCGTGGGGCGCAACGCCGATTCTTGGAATCGACGTTTGGGAGCATGCCTACTACCTGAAGTATCAGAACAAGCGACCAGATTATGTAGCCGCCTGGTGGAATGTTGTGAACTGGAAGGCCGTGGCGGCCAACCTGGCTTCCTTACAATAAGAACGTAAAAAATCACGTCCCTGTGGAAAACTTGTTGCACGGGTCGAATTTAGCAGTAACTTGCAGAACTGAAACGCTGGCGGAGCTACGTTTCGGTGCACTAGGTAGAGAGTAATTCAATGGTTCAACACTAGTGATGTCCACAGCTCCGTAAAGGGTCGATTGTATGAATATCTATGTAGGCAACCTGCCGTATTCGATGGACGATAACGAACTTCGTTCAGCGTTCTCTGAATTCGGCGCCGTGCAGTCCGCTTCCGTTGTGAAGGATAAGTTCACAGGACGTTCGCGCGGGTTCGGCTTTGTCGAAATGCCGGACGCTGCCAGTGGCAACCAGGCCATCGAAGCAATGAATGGCCGTAACATGGGCGGACGACCATTGGTCGTCAACGAGGCTCGCCCTCGCGAAGAGCGTCCTCGTCAAGACCGTGGTCCTCGTTATTAATCTAGACGTCGAGATCACACGCAAGAACGGCCACCCAATGGGTGGCCGTTCGTATTTTTGTCCTCCTATTACTCACGACAGAATCGTTCTATGCAAATCTTCGACACACTCGCATCGATGGGCCACGAACAAGTGGTGCTCTGCTCAGATCCAGTAACAGGCCTACGTGCCATTATTGCCGTTCACGATACATCGCTCGGGCCTGCCCTTGGCGGTACGCGCATGTGGAAGTACGACTCCGATGAGGCAGCACTTACAGACGCATTACGTCTGTCTCGCGGCATGACCTACAAGGCAGCAGTTAGCGGCGTGAATCTCGGTGGCGGCAAGGCCGTGATCCTCGGAGATTCTCGAACCGACAAGTCAGAGCCGCTTTTCCGCGCCTACGGCCGCATGGTCGAATCGCTCCGCGGTAAGTACATCACTGCTGAAGACGTCGGCACAAGTGTCCGCGACATGGAATGGATCCGCATGGAGACCAAGTATGTAACAGGCGTTGGAGGTCCGGGTGGTTCTGGAGACCCTAGCCCCGTGACAGCATTTGGCGTCTACTCTGGAATGCGTGCATCGGCAAAGGCCACATGGGGTAACGACTCGCTCGCCGGCAAGAAGGTTGTTGTACAGGGGGCAGGCAATGTAGCGAGCTTCCTTGTTGAGCACCTCGTCAAGGATGGAGCAACGGTGTTTGTTTCAGACATCTATGCTGAGAAGGCAAATGCCCTTGCAGCCCGCACGGGAGCAACGGTCATCGCCCCTGAAGATGTTTTTACGCACGATTGCGATGTGTTTTCACCAAACGCTCTGGGCGCTATTCTCAACGATGACACTATTCCACAGTTGAAGTGCGCTATCGTTTGTGGCGGCGCTAACAACCAACTCAAAGAAGAAAAGAAGCACGGCGAAGCTCTAAAGGCTCGCGGTATCCTGTATGCGCCGGACTACGTGGTCAACTCAGGTGGTCTGATGAATGTTGCCTCAGAAGTTGAAGGCTACGACCGCGATAAAGTGATGCGCCAAGCAGAAGGTATCTACGATATCACGATGAATATCTTCACGTTGGCAAATGCCAATAACATCCTTACGTATGAAGCTTCGAATGCCATTGCGGAAGAACGCTTGCGTAAGGTTCGTCATGTTCACGGATCATACACCGGATCGCCAACGATCCGCGGTGTATAAGTACAGGAGTTCGTTTGCCTACAAACGTGCCGGACAACGACTTTCCCGTTAGTCGCAATTCAAAGATCAAGGGAACGCGTCACTTAGCCCGTGAAAAGGTTCTGCAGATACTGGCAGCCACCGTGAGTGGGGATGTATCTGCCGACGAAGCCTTTAATCATGTCTTCTATCGCGAATTCACGTTTGATCCGAAGGAGTCTACCAGCGGTGACAGGATCTTGCACCCTGACGAGGTACGTGAGCTAGAGGCCGATGTTCCAATTCGTTGGAACGAAGATGAGGTGTCATACGCGCAAAATGTCATCAGGGCCTGTGTTTCTCAGCGCGAGATGAGCACAGAATTGATCAAGAAGCATGCGCAAAACTGGGACTTTGATCGCATTGCAATGCTTGATATCATTCTCATGCGATTAGCAGTTGCCGAGTTGATGTCATGCTCCGAGATTCCAATCAAGGTCACGATCAACGAGGTCATTGAGCTCGCAAAACGCTACTCCACGGATAAAAGTGGTACGTTTATCAATGGCATTCTTGATGCAATCATTGAAGAACTGCAAACAAACGGTCTCATTTTGAAAACAGGTCGGGGACTGCAACCCTGACAAGGGGAGATGTATGAAGAACTTTCGTACTCGGGCCTTGCTCGTTGGTGTACTCATGGTGATGGTGCTCGCCATGCCTGCAATCGCACAGCGTTACACATGGATCAAGACCATTGCCGGACCAAGCTTTGATGAAGCACTTGGTCTAGCAATCGCACCCAACGGTGATGTTCATGTTGTTGGCGTTTTTTCTGACTCGCTAAGTATGGGCGGCATGGACGTAAAGGCCGTAGGCAACTACGACATCTTTACGGGACGCTTTAACGCGAAGGGACAAGCCGTCAGCGCCGCATCGCACGGAAGCTTTGACGTAGATGAAGCAGCAAACATTGTTGTCGATCGTCAAGGCAACTACTACTTCGGTGGTGCATTCGTTGATCAAGCAGTGATCGCTGGTGAACTCGTTGAGGGTATCGACGCATCCAGTATGGACATGTTCGTCGCTAAGCTCGACCGGTTCGGAATCGTACAGTGGATCAAGGTCTTCGGTTCTCCTACATACGATGAAGGAGCCCCATACGTGGCCGTTGATTCAACGGGTAACGTTTACGTTGCCGGCGGTGTTGGTGGCACAGGACAGTTCGGTACCAAGTCCTACAAGGCTGTTGGTAAGCTTGATGCATTCGTCGCAAAGATGAATGCTGCCGGCGATTTCCAATGGGTTGTTGGTGCTGGTTCATCGGATAACGACATGGCAAAGGGCGTGGCAGTTTCTCCGAACGGAGACCGAGTATACAGTTACGGTACGTTCATTGGCCAAGTCTCTTTCGGCAATGCTACGTTCGATAGCTACACTGGCAAGGCCGACTTCTTCGTCCGCGCGGTCAATGCAAACGGTCAGCCACTCTGGACGCAGCGTCTTGGATGGAGTGGAACAGATGACATCATCGCTGGCCATGCGATGCCTGATGGACGTCTGGTTCTCACAGGGTCTATGAAGCAAACCATGAACTTCGGCACACAGACCTTGAAGGCCAATGGCGAATTCGGTTCTGATCTCTTCGTATCACGTATGAGCAAGGATGGAGCGTTTGAGCTTCTGAAGAACTATGGCGGTACATTCAACGAAGTCGGAACCTGTGTCTT
>CAZAGH010000082.1:0-1563 GCA_964484755.1 uncultured Melioribacter sp.
ACGGGCTGGGAGGCCGATAGCATCTTTGTGATCAATCATGGCGGTGCAATCCCATACATCGATGGGATGCAGAAGCACGAGTACAAGGTATCGATTCGAAAACCTGCTCATCTATGGGGTGGCTCTGCTCTTCCAATTGAGCGTCTTTCGTCAACCCTTGATGTCTACCGTGCACGCTCGTTCGATGAGCTGGTTGACTCGCCAGTCTTGTATTCGCTGCCAGACACTGCGACGTACAGCATCGAGGGCGTCGACGTACTCGTGCATTGTGCGCATGCTGGCACAGACACCGTTGCGCCTGCGTATGCGAAGGAACTCAGCAAGCTCACGACAACAATTGCAAAGTTTCTGCCTTCAATGCCGGTGAATCGATATGCCTTCCTGTTCTATCTCTGGAAGGGCGATCGTTCCAAAGTTGCTAACCCCTTTGCCATGGGAGCTCTTGAGCACAATCAGAGTTCATTCTATTTCCTCGGTTTTCAGAAGCGTCCGCTTGGCCTGCGCGACATAGCCATTCACGAGTTCTTCCACATCCTTGTGCCACTGAATCTTCACAGCGAAGAGATTGATGCTTTCGATTTCCGCACGCCGAAGATGTCACAGCACTTGTGGCTGTATGAAGGAACTACCGAGTACTTCGCAACACTCGCCCCCTTGCATGACAGTACGGTGAAGGAAGAGTCATTCAAGCGCGAGATCCAGCAAAAGCTTCGCGATGACTCCGATCTGCCTGAGAAGTTCTCGCTCACGACATTCTCAAAGAACGTCCTAACCGATGAGTATCACGAGTACTACGACAAGGTCTATACCTACGGAGCAGTCAATGCATTCCTCCTCGATATCGCTATTCGCGATGCTTCAGGGGGCAAGCAGGGTTTGTTGGACGTTGTGCTTACGCTGATGAAGAAGTTCGGACCAAACACCCCATTCAAAGACGATGAGCTCTTCGATCACATCGAGAAGATCACTTCGCCCAAAGTGCGTGCCTATCTCGACACGTATGTCAAGGGCACGGCGCGCATACCAGCTGCCGAGATGTTTGCGAAGATTGGCTGGAACTATACCGCTGAGAAGACAAAGAAGGAACCAGGCTATGGATTCAAAGGTGACTTCAACATGGTCGATGGTAAACCGAAACTGGTGCTACGTCCAACATCGAGCGAGAACCCAATGAAGGTAGTCGAAGGAGATGTCGTCGCATCAGTCGAAGGCATGCCTATCCAGGACGCTATGCAAACAAACGAAGGACGTCAGAAACTCGCTAAGTTTCGCAATCCTAAACTTGGTGATGAAATGACAATGACGGTCCTACGCGACGGGAAAGAAGTTGAACTGAAGGGTGCAGCAGTAACGCTCGACGTTAAGGAATACCACTTCATCGAGATCAACCCAACCCCTACGCAGGAGCAGCTCACACTGCGCAATGCGGTGTTCTATGCCAAAGCGGTAAACCCGTAAGTTGTTTGTAGGTGTCTGCTACGGAAGCGCATCGTACTCGATGCCCATGACGGATTCATCAAGTACCGATGCGGGCGTGTTCTTGCCGTCTCTACGAATTGACCA
>CAZAGH010000082.1:1663-6361 GCA_964484755.1 uncultured Melioribacter sp.
CGAAGATTGAATCAACATCGTCGGCATCTGAGAACTCGATCGTCCATTCCCCTTTTCTGAATGGCCCCGTCATTACTGCATAGCTACTGGCTGGATCTCCCGATCCACCCATAAAGTCGTCGGCGAAGACAGCGCTTGTGCTAGCTTCATCAGTCCAATCCCAGTATGGAACGGCGATATCCTTGCCGCTCACATCACGCAGTGCCTCTTCGAACACCCTCAAATAGACGCGGTGCCATGGAAGAAACGCTGGCCCCATGTGCGCCGGATAGCCATGCACACTGGTATCATTTGGATTGCATCGAAATGCCAGATAGTGCCACTTCACGAATTGGTCATAATAGTTGATGGCGGGATCGTAAGGACTTTGTACGGTTTTCAGTTTTTTTACCGCACCAACAAAATCCGCCTTTTCCTGTGCAGTCAGGCTCTTGACGTTTTTACGCATACGAAGAGCCGTCGGCTCAGTAGGGTCTGACGTCGTGCATGAGACAAGAAACAGGCAGGCAGCAAACAGCAATGACAGAAACAATCCTCGACACATTCTGGTAACCTAGTGTATGTTATTGTTGTGTTACTTTCGTGGCTACGAACATACAAGCTAGTCATTAACGAATCCTTTTGCCAGAGCAAATGCATATGTGTCGGACAATGTCTCTTTCGTTAGCCCTTGTGGTCTCGCTGTTTATGTTTACGAGCAATTCGGTTTTGGGTGGAGAAATCCCCCAGCCAGCGTTCAAGACATCGACGAATCGATTACTCACAGACACGCTTGACCTGCGCATGAGCAACGTATCTGTGCTCGGAAGAACTATCAGCGCGAGCACGTACAATGGTGTCGTTCCGGGTCCAACGTGGAGGGTAAAACCGGGAGATACCATACGAGTTAGACTCAACAATCAACTTCCTCCGAATCCAGACCAGGACAGCGCAGATCAGGGCAACTTTCCGCAGAGGGCGAACACCACCAATCTCCACGTTCATGGGCTGAATGTTTCCCCAAAGGGTAACAGCGATAACGTCCTGCTTTCAATTCTTCCTGGTGAATCATTGGATTATGAGTTTGTCCTACCTGAACACCACGCCTCAGGAACGTATTGGTTTCACCCGCATCACCATACCTCCACCTGGGCTCAGGTAGTTAGCGGTCTAGCTGGTAGCATTATCGTTGAAGACAAGCCAGATCAAGCTATTACTGATCAGAACCTGTTGAAGTATGAAAGCAAGGTCTTTCTTTTCTCAGTCTTCCGCTACGATACTGTCACCAACAGTGTTGCCGTCCCAAGGCGTTTGCAAAAAAGCACGATGTTGATTCCACTAACGGGAGTCGATTCTCCTGTCCTCGTGAACGGCGTTAGTGGAGGAACTGTTACAATGCGTCCAGGAGAGATTCAGCGCTGGCGCTTGATCAATGCAACCTTCGAGCCATTGGTTAAGCTTCGCTGGCTTAAGATCTCGGGCGCTGACACAACGGTTGTTCCGCAGAGTGAGATAGCGGAGGACGGACTCTATTTTGACACGATGAAGACCGTTGACAGCGTGGTTGTTCACACTGGAGCACGCTCCGATGTTCTCGTGACAGCCCCGTCCGAACCGGGACGGTACGTCGTTGAACTCACAACTCTCGGATCAAAGTTCGAGGTCATGGAGCGTCGTATAGCCATGGAACTCAACATCACTGGTGAACTTGTCAGCCCAGCAATGATATTGCCTGCACGTTTGCCAAAGGCTATTGAACGTGGACCAATCAGAGATGAAGAGATCGTTGGCAGCCGGGAAGTCTACTTTGACATTGATCGGACTGGTACCGACGTTGATTCTACGGCGATATCTCGCATGTTCAAGATCAACAACTCACCCTTCAACCATGATGTTGTTAACATAACAGTTCGAGCTGGTACTGCTGAAGAGTGGACCATCATCAACAGAAGTAACGGCACCCATCCATTTCACATCCATGTCAACGAGTTTCAAGTTATTGCCATCAATGATGTGAAGCTGGAAGTCCCGGTGTGGCGTGATGTCTTGCTGCTGCGGCCCAACACAAAGTATACAATTCGCCATCGGTTCGATGCTGAGTTTGATGGTAAAACAGTTCTTCATTGTCACTACCTGCCGCATGAGGATTGGGGTATGATGAATATCATCGAGATACTACCATCAACATCATCAGTTCATGAGCGTCCGTGGGATGAGCCCCTTGCTTTTCCGAATCCCGTTGCAGGACGCTACAGAAATATTGAGATCCGGGTTCCAGAACTCATCAGACACAAAGCGGTAACGGCAACATTGTTTGATGTGACCGGTAATGTTCTCGTGCAAAAGACCCTTGAGCCGAACAGCACAACAACATCCTTCGACGTGCACGAAGCACCTGCAGGCACATACTACGTGCGTCTAACTGATGGTGGCAACTTCAGCAACACAGACATGATTGTGCTTGTGCGTTGATGCGTTGTATCATTGGACTCATTGTATCACTGATACTCAGTGTTAACGCCATTGCGCAACACAGCGCCAAATCACTTCCCCCTGTTATTGATACCGCGGGGAGAAGCATCGACGTGATTGCGTTATCAGACAGCGTACCGGTTGTAGCAATGCGGTTTCTGGGAGCCATGTGCACTCATTGTATGCAGCAACTCGCTCATTTTCAAGAATACACAGAACAGTTCCGTGCTCTCAAGTGTGTCGTAATAGCATTTTCAGACAACGACGTAGAGAAGTGCCGTGAGGTAACGAGACAATATGCCTTCGCAAGCGATGTGTTCATGCTCTGCAGTGATGCCAACAATACATGCTCAAAGGCATACGGGACAACGATTGCAGAGCGCAACGGCAGCGTTACGGAGCTGCATGGGATTCGCATTCTTGATAAGCGCAACGTCATCTTCGAGCATTATTCAGCAACACCCTATATGGACGTGAGAAACATCCTGTCGGTGCTGTCAGAGAGAACTAAGTAAGGGGCGAACAACGAGCTCCTACCGCGAGCACCAATCTTCGACCTTCTGTGAGAGAACGTCGCTTGGCATCTGGGGCGCATGATACATGCCCCCTTCCATACGCTGTCTCATGGCTTCGAACAGGGTGACGGCGCATGCAACGGAGATGTTCAGGGACTGAATCATTCCCATCTGCGGGATCAGGAAATTACCGTCAGCCTTCTCGCGCGCTTCATCCGAGACCCCATTGTGCTCGTTGCCAAACACAAGAGCAACGGGCTTCGTGAGATCAAGGTCGTGCAACGACGCCGCATCACTCGACATGTGCGTTGTGTAGATAACAAATCCCCTGCTGCGCAGGGCTGCGTAGCATTCGTCGACGGTTTGATGCAGGTGTACATCGACCCATTTACGTGCGCTTGCCGATGACTTCTCTCCGAGGTCTGGAAACACCGTTCGTCCGTAATAGATGCCATGCGCCTCTGCCACACCTACGGCATCGCATGAGCGTATCACGGCGCTCACGTTATGCGGATCGTGGACGTTCTCAAAGACAACCGTCAACGTAGGCTGACGCTTCTCAAGGACGCGCGTAATCTTCGCTCGACGCTCCGGCGTGATCGATTCAGGTGTCGGCATGAGTGTTGGTCAGCTCACTTATCGGCTTCACCCATCACAGGGTCGATCGAACCGATGATCGCCACAACGTCTGACACCATCGAGCCCTCTGACATGTGCTTGAGAGCCTGCAGGTTGCTTGATGACGGCGAACGGATCTTGAGCTTCCATGGGTGGCCTGTGCCATCGCTCACGATAAAGAAGCCCAACTCGCCCTTTGGCGATTCAATAGCTGTGTATGTTTCGCCTGCTGGCGGCATTGTACCGAAGTTGATGATCATGAAGTCGTTGATCAGCTCTTCCATCTTCGTGTAGATGTTTGCCTTGCGGGAGAGAACTGACTGCGGCTGATCGTCGGCCAATACTGGCGTGCGTGGCATCTTCTCGAGTCTGTCGATCACTTGGTGACAGATCTTCATCGATTCCCAGATTTCGGCGTTACGCACAGAGTAGCGCGAATAGCAATCGCCATCGTTGCGCGTGATTACGTCGAAGTCCATCTGATCGTAGAACATGTATGGCTGGTCACGACGAAGGTCGCGTGCCACGCCTGACCCGCGCAAAGTAGGACCCGTAAGACCAAGGTCTATAGCCTTTTCAGCTGTGATGTGTCCAACACCCGCCATACGATCAACGAAGATGCGGTTGCGGTTTACAAGACCTTCTACTTCCTTCATACGCTCTGGAAGCTGGTTCAGCCACAAGCGCACATCGCGAAGCACATCATCAGGGATATCGTTTGCTACCCCACCGATACGGGCAAAACTTGTTGTAAAGCGCGCACCGCAAATACGCTCGAAGAGATCGTACTGCTTTTCGCGCTCGGTAAACGTCCACAAGAACACCGTCATCGCACCAACGTCCATCGACGTTGCGCCCATGGCCAACAAGTGCGACGAAATACGGGCCAGCTCGCAGACAAGCATGCGAACCCATACGCCCCTTTCAGGAACATGCACGCCAGCTGCTTTCTCAATCGCCATACAGATCCCAACATTGTTGGAAAGGGGCGAGAGATAGTCCAAACGGTCTGTGTGCGGGATAAACTCGTGGTACGTGCAGCTCTCAGCAAGCTTTTCGAATCCGCGGTGCAGATATCCAAGCTCGGGCACGCACTTAGCGATCGTTTCCCCAT
>CAZAGH010000083.1:0-6357 GCA_964484755.1 uncultured Melioribacter sp.
GTAATTGGTAATTGGTAATTGGTAATTGGTAATTGGTAATTGGTAATTGGTAATTCGTCATTCGTCATTTGGCACCCCCATGTCTACCTCATCTCGTCGTTCGTTCTTGCAGCAGGCTGCTGCATCTGTTGGACTCGTGCTCTCTGCATCTACCGTAGCACAACTTGTTGCTGGCTGCGAGCAGGATGAAGTGCGGCCAGAAACACCTGGTAAGCAGTACGACGTGAACGTGTCGAGCTACCCAGAACTCAATACCGTGGGCGGGATCGTTCAGACCACCATTGCGGGTGTTAACAACGGCGAGATGGTCTTCATCTCTCGTCTCGACGCGCAGACGTTTGTCGTGTTCAGCACAGTTTGCACACATTCCGGTTGTGGTGTCGATCTGCCAGTTGATGCTGCTAGCAATTGTGTATGCCCCTGCCACAAAGCGGAGTTTGCACGCAGCAATGGGGCTGTGCTCAAACAACCAACAAGCGGTTCTGCCACAGACTTACCGCGATTTTCATCGACGTATAATGCGTCGACCAACGTGCTCACGATAACGGTTTAAGCGTGCCAATTCCTTCTGAGTATTATGATGCCATTCGCGATGCCGTCTACGACGTTACCGCACAGCACAAGCACCTTTCATCGAGCATAGAACGCGTCTTTCGCGAGTATAGACCTGATGCTGAAACGGCGCGTATCGTGCGAGCAGCAATCTATCAGGCCGTTCGCTATGACGATGCCGATGCTGCCATCGATGGCGCACTTGACGGAGTTATCGATCAGCGTCTTGCGCACTTCCCTGAGTGGTTGCGCATTCGCATTCGCGAGATCTACAGCGACAAGGCAGACGATGTGCTAACAACGATGCTCTGCGACGCACCTACGTTTGTTCGCATCAACACGCATCGCATCGACATCGCCACGTGTGTGGCTGCACTCGCCCCCTATAGGCCGTTGCAGCTGGAAGAAGAAATTTTTCGAATTGACGAACCATTCGGGCTCTATACCTCCAATGCGTTCCAAAGTGGCTGGTTCGAGCAGCAAGACATCAATTCGTATAAGGCCGCATGTGAGCTTACATGCAATCCTGGTATGCGCATTGTGGACGCCTGCGCTGGTGCGGGCGGCAAGTCTCTCGTCTTTGCAAGCCACATGAAGAACAAGGGGCGCATCATAGCCCTTGACACACAAGCATCAAAACTTGATGCCCTGCGTACCCGAGCTACCAGAGCAGGAGTGGACATTATCGAAACACGTGAGATCACGACGACAAAGGTGGTCAAACGACTTCATGAAACTGCCGATGGCGTCTTTATCGACGTTCCATGCACGGGTACAGGTGTGATCCGCCGCAATCCCGACATTCTCTATCGGCTTACCCCAGAGTCTCTTCAGGAGTTGGTAACGATTCAAGCCGACATCTTGCGACGATCGGCACCCATTGCCAAGGTTGGAGCAACAGTCGTCTATACAACTTGTAGCGTGCTTCCAGAAGAAGGTCGTGAGCAGATCAGCGGCTTCTTGGCATCTGATATTGGTGCCCAGTATTCACTCCAAAACGAATGGGCTACCCTGCCAAATGATGCAGGGGGCGATGGGTTCTATGTAGCAAGACTCAAGCGCGAGGCTGTGTGAGATGAACGCCCCAGGACAGATCACCGTGATCTTCGATGGGATGTGCAACCTCTGCGATGCCACCGTGAACCATTTGCATCGGCACGACACCAACCGTCAGCTTCGCTACATACCGTTTCAGGGCGAAGAGGGCTCGGCACTGCTCCGCAGACACGGCATTATGGGTCCGCCCGACTCGGTCTACGTTATCACGCCATCGGGAGAGTTCTACACAGAAGATCTGGCCATGATCTATCTGTTTACCCTACTTGGTGGATGGCATAAGCCCCTTGCCCATCTGATACGGGCAGTTCCTCGCTTCATTAGGCGTCCGGTATACCAGTGGATGTCACGAAACCGCTATGCGATGTTCGGCAAGCGAGAGACCTGTCGGTATTGACCTCTTGGAAATCCCCTCCAGTTCGGTATCTTTGCCGTCCTTGTCAAAAGTGAACCCATTTGGGAGTCAAGCATATGAGTACCTACATCGTTAATCCTGTTAAGGTCCGCATGGACGAGTCTGCAAAGGGCTCGATCTATAAGTCGATTGTTGCCATGGGCTTACGCTCACGCCAAATCAACGACCAGATCAAGACGCAGATCTCTGAGCGCCTTGCCGACGTTATCGTCGACACGGACGAAGCGGAAGGTCCAAATGCAGACCAGATTGCGATCAGCAAGGAGTTTGACCTTCTTCCAAAGCCAACGTTCTTGGCTATGAAGGAAATGACGGACGGTCAGATCCACGTGCGCACAGAGCCGCTTCCGGTAGCTGCGCCGTTGGTAGCTGAGGAATAATATCTCCATGAAGTTGAGGAAGAGCCATCCGGTCTGCGCCGCGATGGCTCTTGTTGTCTTATGAACATCCTGCTTGGAATAACGGGAAGCGTTTCGGCTTACAAAACGCCATGGCTTGTGCGAGATCTGCGCAAGGCTGGTCACGACGTGCGCGTTGTGATGACTCCCTCTGCCCGGCAGTTTGTAGCGCCCCTAGCACTGGAAGCAGTTTCGCTGCACCCAGTAATCATCGACCCCTACGACCCTGCCATTCAAGAAGGGGGCTCGTGGCACGTACACCTTGCTCAATGGGCAGATGTGATCCTGATCGCCCCCTGCTCGGCAACAACACTAGCACGCCTTGCCACTGGGTTATGCGACACAGCACTTATGACGGTGGCCTGCTCACGCACTGCAGATACAGATCTGCTCGTGTTCCCTGCCATGGACACCGACATGTGGCTCCAGCCCTCTACCAAGCGCAATGTTGATCAACTCCGCGCCGATGGCATTACCGTTATCGACCCCGACTCAGGCGAACTGGCCTCTGGTCTCATAGGACAAGGCAGACTACCGGAGATTGGGAAGATCGTTGGGATAGTAGCGAGTGCCGAGTACCGAGTGCCGAGCAGCGAAGTTGGTCGTCCTCGCGAAAGCGGGGACCCAGCACTCGGAACACGGAACACGGCACACGGCACTCGGAACTCGCTGCTTATCACAGCTGGCCCCACCCATGAACGCATTGATGCTGTTCGCTCGATCGTGAACCATGCAACCGGAACAATGGGGTTTGCTCTAGCAGAGGCTGCGCAGAAGCGCGGATACCTTGTAACGCTGGTGACGGGTCCAACAAATCTCCCAACACCATTTGGTGTGGAGCGGATAGATGTAGTGAGCGCGCAAGAGATGTATGATGCGGTGATGAAGCACAGAGATGCCGATGCATTCATCATGGCCGCGGCAGTGGCCGACTTTACACCTTTGAAGCCCTCGACGCAGAAGATCAAGAAGGAACAACTCGGCGATACACTCTCGATTGAGCTTACACGTACACATGACATTCTTGCAGAGATTGGCAAGGGTAAGACAGAGCGTCAACGAGTTGTAGGGTTTGCTCTCGAATCTGACAATGTGATCGAGAATGCGCAGCGAAAGCTTGCGGCAAAGAATGCAGACATGATTGTTGCCAATCAGGCAGGTGTGCCGAACAGCGGGTTTGGCAGCGGACAGAATACCATAACGATCGTTACGAATGGATCAGACCCCAAGATCTATCCGGCGATGTCGAAACGCGCATGTGCCGAGGTAATCCTCGATGCATTGGAGAACTTGTGATATCACTATCGAACATTACTGTTGACTTTGGCACACGCGTCCTGTTCAAGGGCGTGAGCTTTCTGATCAAGTTTGGAGACCGCATTGGTCTTGTCGGACGCAACGGAGCTGGAAAGTCTACCATGCTCAGCATCATCGCTGGAGAACGTCAGGCTACTTCAGGTGATGTATCACGTCAGAATGGCATTCGAGTTGGCTTCCTCTCACAGGACCTAACGCTCGACATCACCAAGACCCTGCGTGAGACGGCTATGCAGGCCTTTGAGGAGGTTCTTGCCCTGCACGATGAGATCGACCGCATTCAGCATCAGCTGGAGACGCGCACCGATTATGAGAGCGACGACTACATGAAGCTGGTGCAGCGCCTTACCGATGCAAATGATCTGTTTGCGCGTCGAGGCGGTCTAACCATGCAGGCAGACATCGAGCAGATTCTCACTGGTCTTGGCTTCGAACGCGAACAACTGGACAATCCGCTGACCATGTTCTCAGGGGGCTGGCAGATGCGCGCAGAGCTAGGACGATTGCTCTTGCAGCGTCCAGACTGCCTCTTGCTTGACGAGCCAACGAACCACCTTGATATCGACTCCGTTCGATGGCTCGAGGATTTTCTCTCGAATTACGAAGGCGCCGTTGTCCTGATTTCGCACGATCGCACGTTCCTTGACAACATCACGAATCGCACGATCGAGATCACGAAGAACAAGGTCTACGACATCCCTGCATCGTACTCAGAGTATGAAGAGATCCGCGCAGAGCGCATGGAGCAACAAAAAGCTATCGCGGCTAGACAGGGCCGCGAACGTGAGCGGATGCAGAAATGGATCGACCGTTTTAAGTATAAAGCATCCATGGCTTCTCGTGCACAGTCACGTATCAAAGCCCTTCAGCGCATGGAGGTCGTAGAGGTTGATGATCAGGATACATCGTCGATTCACTTCTCGTTTCCACCAGCCCCACGCTCTGGACGCGTTGTTGTCGAATGCACCAACATCCAAAAGAACTATGGAGACAAGCGTGTTCTCCGAGGTGTTGACTTTGTTCTCGAGCGTGGCGAGAAGATCGCCTTCATCGGGAAGAATGGCGAAGGCAAGACTACACTTGCTAAGATCATCGCGGGTGTAGAGCACCTTTCCGGGGGCGATGTCCAAGTAGGACATGCCACATCTATCGGCTACTATGCTCAGCATCAAGCAGATCTCATGGACGGACATCAGACGGTGTATGAGATCATGGAACAGGCCTCGCCGCCTGAGATGCGCTCGCGTCTGCGTACACTGCTTGGGGCCTTTTTGTTCAAGGGCGACGACATCAACAAACGTGTTGGCGTGCTCAGCGGGGGCGAAAAATCACGTTTGGCTCTGGCGCGTTTGCTTCTGCAGCCATACAACCTTCTGATTCTTGACGAGCCAACGAACCACCTTGACATGCTTTCCAAGGAAGTTCTTAAAGAGGCTCTGCTTGCCTACGACGGAGCCATGATCGTGGTCTCACACGACCGTGACTTTCTCGACGGACTGACCGAGAAGATCATCGCCTTCCGCATGGGTACACTCAAAGAGTACGAAGGTGATGTTGATGCATACCTCAAGCTTCTGGGCGACCCCCGTGTGCAGGATGCTCCGCCCCCTACCGAGATTCCTCTTAAGCATGCCCCGGCTGCAGACGATAAACCAGCCGTGCTGAGCCGTGAGGAGCAAAAGGCCGTTGAGCGCGAGAAGCGCAAGGCTGAGCGCAGAATCGCCGAGATTGAGAAGCAGGTCGGTATCCAAGAAAAGATGATCGCGGATCTTGAGGCAGTACTTGCCGATCCAGAACTGTACAAGGACCCCGTAAAACAGCACAAGAGCATTACATCCTATGAGACTGCAAAGCGCGTCGTTGCGTCTCTCATGGAGGAGTGGTCATCACTCATGGAAGTGCTTTCATAATCATCACAAGGGAGTCGACTATGTTGCGCCTTATCGCGATCCTGATCATCACGATCGTTATGAACAACCCGCTTGCCTCGCAAGAGCAAAAGCAACAACGTCAGATCTCTATGGATGGCGAAGCGTCGATGATGGTAGCTCCTGATATGGCTAGCATATCGATTGGTGTTGAAACGGAAGGCACAAGCATTGCTGATATCAAGCGCGACAACGATCAGCGTGTATCGGCGATCTATGATGCTGTCAGGGGGCTCGGCATTGCCAGCAAGGACATCCAAACCAGCGAGCTCTCGATTCAGCCTATCTATGACTACTCCAGCAAGCGCCGCAAATTCCTGCGATACGAAATGCGCAATGTTGTTACCATCACGGTGCGTAAGCTCGACATCATTGAAAAGGTCATCAACGCGTCGGTTCGTGAAGGCAGCAACGTGCTCGAGGGAGTGCACTTCATCGTGTCGAATCGTGATGCATTAGTTGATTCCCTGCAAGTAGAGGCTGCCAAGAATGCACGCAAGCGCGCCTCAGACATTGCAGGTGCAGTTGGCGCCAAGCTTGGTAAGGCACTAACAATCGCTGCGTCGAGGAGTTACGCTCCTGAACCTGTCTACGGGCGTAAAGCATTTGCCATGATGGATAATGGAGGGGGCGAAGCTTCAACGCCGGTTTCAGGTGGCGAGATGAAGCTTCGTTCGTCGGTAAGTATTAC
>CAZAGH010000084.1:0-4167 GCA_964484755.1 uncultured Melioribacter sp.
ACTCTGCCGCTTTGTCAGCTCCTTGCCCAGGATGTCAAATCGGATGATCTCATTGTCCGTGTACTTCGACCCGATGTTGTTAAGTCGACGATTGTATTCTCTTAGCTCCTTACTGGTTGGAGCCTTGTGTCGATGTTCAAATAGAAAGTTCACAAACACTCCGATGCGACTGTTTGTGCCAAGTTTCTTTCGACGGCGAGTAAATCGGTGAAGCTGATGTAGCGTGGAGTCATACTGTTCCTCATCGTGTTGTGCTCTAGCTTCAATTAGCAACCAGATGCGTAATGCCAAACTATGATGTCGCGCTAAGGAGGCGTCCTGTAGTTCTTCAATAAGGCCTTGAATGAGCTTTGTAGGTCTTCCTCTGCGTGGGGTGTCTCGACGTGAAAGTTGATTGAAAGACGTACAATATGCTTCGAGAAGCTTTCGTGAGATACCAAGATTTGTGTGCGATGCAGAAAACCGTGAATGTGATTTTGTTTCCTTGATGAAATTCAATGCCGACGTAGCATCGCCAACAAGAAGCAGCGCTCTGGTCGCAGTATCGGTGCAGATGAGCCAATTAATTGTTGTCTCGCCGAAGTAGGTTCTAGCTTCAATAGCACATTCAACTGCCCTGTGAAGTCTATTCAATGCTATGCATGCTGTGGCCTCATTCAGCAGCTTCTCGCGCTCTGGCAGCGATGAATTAGCTTGTTGTTTCAGGAGCTCATGGTATTGACCGGTAATCTGAAGCGCAGTCATTCTGATTCGAGTGACAGACTCACGAAACCACGGTAAACCAATCTCTTTCAGTACGCGCTTGCAGTCGATTTGAAGTTCATTCCACTCCTGCTGGATCTGGTTGGTCATTGTGACCAACTTCTTGTGTTTTGCGAAGACCACATCAAGACGAACGCGCAACAGTGTTTCCGCATGTATGGCACGAAGATTCAGTTCAATGTCTTCTTGGAGTGCGATGGCTCTACTCGTAGGTCCATGAAGTGAATAGTGAAACGCCATGTAGCGTTGACCGAATATGCACAGTCCCTGCCAAGCCGCTGGGATTGCATCCCAATTCTTTAAGCCCTTTCTCACGTGAAACACAGCGCCATCGGAAACACCATTTTGAGATAAATACAGACCTATCACTAACGATCTTACAGCAGCAACTTGCTTGGTGACTTTAGGATCGTCAGTATATCGACCTGGATCGGTCAGCAAGAGCAGATTTTCCAATCGAGTGATAGTTCGCTGCATCAAACGCGTGAAGGTGCTTGCACTCAGACTCGTTGATGTAGACGTTGATCGCAACTGCTCTCTTGCGATTGCCGCAGTCATATCTGGGTTGAGCGCGAGCTTGTAGAGTTGGTGAATCTGCGTGTTACTCCTCGAAATATCATCATTCATTACTTCGATGGACTTGAAGCGCTTATTTCCAATTACGCCTGCCAGCGCCTGTAGATACGTAAATGACGACATAATTACTGTCTCTATGTAGTGTCCATATTCATTGCAATCTGGTACCGTTTCAAATGTACGTGATAATCATGTTGAGACATTGATTCACTTACATGAAAGGTAAGTTGCCATGGCTCGCACATTGACTATCATTGGAGCATTATTAGTAGCAGTAATAACTGCCACATCGCAGAGGTGGGAGCGATACCCAGTGTTTCCGCCTGGTTATACGCGTGTTTGTGCTACCGAGACAACACCTTCTGGTGTTATAATACTTGACATTTGTGGTCGGACTGTTGACGCATCGACTGGCAAGGTGCTGGGGTATGCCTACACGGAATCTTCCGTTGCCAACACGGTTCGAACTCGCTTTGGCTGGTTGATACAGTACTTCGATGGAGCATTGTTTACGGGTAAGAGTCTAGTGGATCAGTTACAACGTATTCACTCGTCGATAAGGCAGATTGTACCCGATAAACACGGTGGTGCCTTTATAGCTGCAAACAACGGCATGCTGTACACGTTTGCCGGTGGTAATCTCAATGATCTTTCAGTACGCCCAAGCGTACAAACTATTGTCGGTCTTAGCGATACATCTTTGCTTGCCCTTGACTCAAGTGGAGTCATGCAAAAGCTAGAAAAGGAGCAGAATGGCCGCTGGATCGTTCGCTCATCCCAAGGTGTGAAGTCTCACAAGGATATACATAGATGCATTGGCGCACTGACCAACGATTCTGTTCTCGTGATGAAAAGTAATGGAGCATACTGCATATACAGAGTTGGTATGGATTCGCTTCATAGTGACTTTGATATGCGCTCAATACCAGATTTCAAACCTTACAATACTCTATCACGAGTAGGCATGGTTGGTGCTCTTACAGACAGCGCAGGTCTGGTTGCGTTCGATGTGGGAACACCAATTGGTTGTATGAGTACCCCCGTTGCTTGCGCTGTGTATTCGTACGCGACCAACACATGGACTGCCTTGTCCCGTGATGGGGACGTTGATGGCAGACTAACATCAGCTGAGATACATGGTGATACAATAACCTATGGGACAACAAATGGAAGTGTTGTGCGAGTTCATCCTCAAGGTTTTCAACCAATTCAAAAACGTCGAATACGGGGTGACCTTACACGATGGGAGTCCACCGTTAGAGACAGCAACTACATTTTCTTCTGCAACTCCATTGTCACATGTGACACAAATAGGCCCGAAGGATTCCTGGTGGCCACTTGGGATATCCAAGATCGTGAATGGAAGCGGGTCGTGGAGGTCATTCCCCAAAGCATACAGCTCGAGGGTGGTGATGCACTGGGCCCGATATATTGTGATGTCAGCACCAAGAACAACAGAATGGTTATAGCGAGATTTAATGCTGTTATTGTACTTGACCCCACAACGGGCTACATAAACAACGAGACGAAGACTCAGAGCGCAGTCATTGGACTGAAGTATATGCGTGATAAATCTCTTGTTGTAGCAGGTTACGCCGACAGATTCGTTCTCGACACAGCGCTCAGGGTCGTGTCTCGAACGGCCTACGTTGATGATAGCATTCGATTTGCGACAAGTGTAATCATTGACGCTTATGGAAGCATCCTATATTCAGGAGCCTCCAACTCAATTGTGTTGCACAATGCACTACAGCAGAAAAACACTGTCTGCACGAGTAATAATGAGTTTCAAAATGTTGACTGCGCCTTCAGGACGGTAAAGGACACATTCCTATTGGTGGGCGAACGCGATGGAAGATTCACCATTCGCCAGATTGATCGCAGTGATGGAAGGACACTTAGTTCAATCCAGTTATCCAATCCCAAGCCACCCTCGTTAGCATTACAGCGAGGAATTCGATCGGACGGGCCGGATTTTGTAATGCCGTCTCTTCAGCAGCCATCGCTCGTTATAGTGCGACATCGTGATAATAATGTCGCGTACATTCCACCCCCGAAAGGTTGGGTGGGTCCCACGGAGTCGCGTGATCGCTGGACCAGCGGCGGATTACAGCATCAACTGGACGATAGTACGTACCTAACAATAATGTCAACAGCTGAGATGTGGGTGTATACCGCTCAGTTACAGCCAACCAACATTGGATGCCAACAGGAGAGGGCGCTAAAATTGGAAGTCTATCCCAATCCCGCGAACAGTCACATTGCAGTGCGTGCGCCTTCCGAGGCGTTGGGCTTGTCAAATACTGTTGAGATGCGGTTAGTAGATGCTAATGGAAGGAACATGTTTCAACAAACCATTTCAAGGTCGCTAATTGAGAGTACAGGTACGGCAATAATTGATGTGGCCGACATATCAAATGGATTGTACCTGCTGGTTCTCCAAAGTGCAGAACGAACAACCTCAACGCCGGTAATGATACATCGTTAGTCCGATTAGCCTCGCTACTCGGCACTCGCTACTCTCTGCTCTATCAACACCGGCAGCATTGCCCGCCACGTAGGCCAATCATGCGTGTAGTCTTGTGTCCACACGTCGACGGTGTGCGGGATTCCTTTTGCGTGAAGTACTGCGCCGAGAGCCACTGATGCAGATGGATCTTCGTATGCTCCGCTTCCTGTTGCGATGTGAATGTGCTTCTTGCTGCGAAGCAACGATAGGATGGACTCATCAGTTAGATTCGGCAGATAATCCATCGGCGAGTTAAAGTAGCAGTCTTCGTCGAAGTAGCCCTTTGAGTAGGCGTGCAGATCATACACACCGCTCATGGC
>CAZAGH010000084.1:4267-6258 GCA_964484755.1 uncultured Melioribacter sp.
AGCACAGACCAGTTGTTGAGCGTGTGTTCAAGGTCTCCGCCATGAATGCCCGTCACAAGTACGCGCTTCCACAGCATCTGTTGCGCAAAGCGCAGAGCCTTTTCAAAGTCGTTGATGTCTTGATCTACTTCAACGATGATCTCGGTTGTCTCACGCATTGCCTCGATGACTTCCGGCTGCACAGAGTCGAGATCACCGACTATGTATTCAGGCAGGATCTCAAGATCGTACAGAAGATTCGCGGCACCATCGGCAGCGATCAGTGGCACATCAGCAAAGTGCTGGACAACTTCGATGGCAGGGGGCTGACCCTTCAAGCAGATGATTGCGTCGATGCGTGATGATGAATGAGCGATCTGTTTCACGGTCTGCCAGCCCCTTCCCATTCATCAAAGATGCTCATGACGGCGGCTATGCCGTCGGTTAGTGCCGCTGGACCCGGCTGCAGAATAACGGGCGAGGGTATCTCGCGCATAAAGCCGGTGATGTGAGGCCGAAACGATTCCCATCCTTGACGAGCGATGACGCGCTCAGGTTTGAGCATTTTGCCACACCATGACGCCAGCATGATATCTGGGTTGCGTCGGACGGGTTCAAGTGTGTCGGCTAGGATGCGCTCTTTTGCGTTCGGATGAACGCGATTCTCCGCAAACACATCAATGCCGCCACAGATCTCGATGATCTCACTCACCCAGCAGATGCCTGTGATGAGAGGGTCGTACCATTCCTCGAAGTACACACGCGGACGCACAGAGCGAAGAGATGCTTGCTCTCTTGCACGGTTAATGTGTCCTTGCAACGTTGTTGCGTATGGATGCCCCTTGTCGGCATATCCCATGTATGCGCACAAACGCGTGACCATCGACAGGATCCCATCGACTGAGCGATGGTTGAAGCAGACAACATCTACGCCACGACGTATCAGTTCTGCTGAGATGTCGGCCTGAAGATCAGACCATGCGAACACCACATCTGGACGTAGCTCAAGGATCTCATCAAACTTTGCATCGAGATATGTCGAGACTTTAGGCTTCTCCTTGCGAGCATGGGGCGGACGCACCGTAAAACCCGATATGCCAACGATGTGATCCTCTGCGCCGATTGCATACAGAACCTCAGTGGTCTCTTCGGTGAGACAGACAACCCGTTGAGGAAAACCTGTAGAGCTCATTACTTCTTCTTTCGCTTCGGCGCTGTGCTTGCGCGCGGAATCAAGACGATTGGTTGTTTGTCGAGCTCAATCATCTTGGCATGCGACATCTGAAAAATCGGATAACCCTCAGGGTTAACGTATGGCTGCGTGATCACGATCTTACGCGTGACGACGAGTGAGTCGCCTTTTTGTACGGATAGCAATGAATACTTCGTGCTTTCGACATTGAAGAGTCCGCGCGGCTGGTTCTTTGCAAACGTGTAACCAGCTGGTGCGTGCACGACAAAGGTGGACGAAATCGAATCCAAAGTGGTTGGTCGCAGCAATGGCGTTTTTCGCATGACCGTATCGTATGGAACATCTGGATACATCACGTTCGATCTCCATTGTGGCATCACGAGAAGTCGCGTGGTGTCTGTCGGATCCGGCATGTATCCGTTGCCCCGTTGTGAACTCCAACACAGCTTTAACAAGCGCTTGTTCGGGGCTGGCTCACACCACATGCTGTCTTGCGTTGTGCGCATCATGGCTGCATGGGACTGCGCTGTAGCTACATAGTTGCGAGTGATTGATGAGTCCTGTTCTGTTGAATACGTGCTCTGAAAGATCGAAGCAGTCCCATCCTCATTCGGCTTCATGCGCGTGAAATCTTCGGCATAACGAATCATCACACTGTCATTGGCCACGTACATCGGCTCGCGTAGCCCCTTCCGAATGACCAAGCCAAACGCACCGCGAACGTTGTAGGGTAACGAGTAGTATGATGCAAGTGGACGTGCCGTAGGATCAAAAAACGCTGGGAGCGAATCGCCCGGCACCACAACGATCATATGATTGA
>CAZAGH010000085.1:0-6243 GCA_964484755.1 uncultured Melioribacter sp.
GGGCGCGCAGCTCTGCATCAGCAGCAAGCTGTGCAAGCGAAGCATTTCGCTCATGAACAAGAGCCTCTTTGTAGTCTCCATGTTGCTCATAGAGTTCGGCGATGCGCTTCTCAAGCTCTGCCTCGAGGCCATAGACAAAGTGCTTACTAGCTAGTTTCTCTGCTCGTTTTAGACGCTTAACTGCTTCCGGCCAAGCCCCCTTTGCTACAAAGAGGGATGCCTGATGCTGATCGATCTCGATCTCAAGGCTGGGATTGTCCACCGACTTCATCCGCTTGATTGCAAGATCGAGCTGTTTTTGGGCCTGTTGGTAGTCCTTATGGTGTACCGCCAGCTCGGCAAGCGTGACGAGGCATCGAATCTGACGTTCGGTGTCGTTTGTTTTGATAAAGATGTTGAGCGCTTCCTCGGCAATGGACTGCGCCTGCGCATAGCGTTTCTTCTGCAGCAGAATCGTTGCCATGAAGACCATGATGCGTCCGCGTGCATGGATGTCTGGCAACGCACTCATCACAACAAGTGCTTCTGTCATGGCCTCGAGAGCCCCATCAAGATTGCCAATCCGCTGATAGACACGTCCGAGGTTCGACAGTGTAAGCCCGATTCCCATGCTGTCGCCGTTTTGGCGATGCAACTCGAGACTGCGCTTCGACCATTCAATTGAGGTCTCGGTATCGCCGATTCCTACGTAGACGTCAGCAATGTTGCCCGTGATACGTGCGCGCACATGAGGATCATCTAGTCGCTCTGCGATTGTAAGGCACTCAGAAAAGGCCTGGAGCGATTCTTTAGGGCGTCCGAGCACGGCATAGGTACTTCCGATGCTCGTGAGCACCGTCATCAGAAATATGTGGTCTTGTATACTTCGTACAATCCCCTCGGACTTGCGGAAGATCTCCAGGGCATCTTCGTTACGTCCGAGTTGACGTAGAGTTAAGGCCACGTTCTGCAGTGCGCGCGACTCTCCTGTGCGATCTTTGAGTCTGCGATATCCCGGCAACGTCGACTCGAATATCTTGAGCGCATTGTCGTAGTCATTATTGGCATAGTGGCAGATACCGATCATGCGCTGACAATGCAAAGCCCGCTCTGTAAGCTTAAACTTCTTTGCTATGGCCAAAGCTTCTGTAGCAAACACAGCAGCCTCTTTGGGGCGCTCGTACTGAAGCTCACGACACGACTGGAGCCGTTCCTCGATCCTGGCTTGGGGCGACATTCTCGGCATGCCCGAACATAGGCAATTAAGGTTTTATTAAGGTGCCATGGGGCTATTGTTTTTCCGATTTTCGTGCTAGGTCATTTCGCACACATACTCTGCAACACTATGATTCGTTCGTTACTCGCTTTGCTCCTCGTGCTTTGCTCGTGCATTACAGCATTCGCACAGCCGAATCTGCGTAGGCAAACGCTACCAGCCCCGTTCAGCAGCTACAGCATGTATGTATGCGATACGACAGGTGTCCGTACTGGTGCGCCGGGTACTGCTCAAGTCTGGAATTATGCGAGCCTTGTTCGTCGTGGTACGGATACGACATTTACGATCTACACAGATAGAACTGCGCTGCCTTCCCCTGTGCGAGGGCGTTTCCCTAACGCCGAAGTCGTAGTGATTGATGATACGACGACATCGATATACCGCACGGTAAACAACACATGGCGCCTCGAAGGCTGGATCACGCCAACGACCGAGATGTTAGTAGGTGCAGACCCCTACGATGTGCGTCCAAGTGAGATAGTCTTCAACGACCCGAAATTCGACATCTTCAACGGCACGTTACAGTCACTGTTCCCAACGCCTGGACCGAAGAACGTAACTGGTTCGCACTTCTACGTCTATGATGGTTTCGGTCAGCTTATTCTTCCCGATTTCACGTATAACAACGTAGCTCGCACAACGCAACGTGATACAATGTCGGCCGAAGTCACAATCGGACCTCAAAAGGCATTCGTTAAGACAGTATCACGCAAGTCCACATGGCAAGAGGTTACATCGAACATCCCGTTGTTTATCATCGATGAGTCTACGATACAGGTATTCAACGCGAACAACGTCTCGCTGTTTGGACCATTTACCTTCAAGACCGTGCGCTACCGCCGCGCAGGTCAGACAACCGATGTAGATGAAGACCCATCGCAATCGCTGTTGGTAGCCCCTTCTCCATCAACGGGAGACGTTGTCACTGTTATGGGGCTTCAGACAGATCCGCGCAATATCATCGTTATCAACTCCATAGGTGAGCAGATCTCCTGTCCAACTGGACAAACCGATGCCGGCATCAAGATCGATGTACGTGAACTTGCTAAGGGATCCTACACCGTGCTCGTGCTCGAAGGACAGCGCATGCGGACGGCATCGTTTGCTAAGTAACTGGCACGAGGGTACTATTCGTCGCCCTCCCGAAAGCGGCGGCCTATATATGAGGCGAAGGCATAACTCGCTGATACGCGTGCTCTGTATCTTTGGCCGATGCACTCGAGAACGGACAGAATAGAAGAGCTGGATGTGTTACGGGGCGTTGCCCTGTGCGGCATTTTTCTCGTGAACATGATTGACTTCAGTGGGTCGGCTCTGCGGGCCGGGACCTTAACCATGCGCGGTACGACAATCGACCAATTGGTTGATTTACTCATCGCAGGGTTTGCCATCACGAAGTTCTACCTGATCTTCAGCTTCCTGTTCGGAGTCGGCTTTGCCGTCCAGATGCAGCGAATGCAGGAGTCCGGACGTCCCTTTGTACGTCTCTATATGCAGCGGCTCGGTGTTCTCCTTGCGATCGGTGTGGCGCATACCGTCCTTCTCTGGGATGGCGACATCTTACGTCTATATGCGATAGCTGGTTTACTGCTGCTCATCTTGCGGAAGATTCCCACTAAGCCCCTTCTCATGATTGCAGCAGGAGTAATTGTTTCTGGAACGGTGTACTTCAGCTTCGTCCCACTTGACAGTTCAAGCACGTTGATGTCTTCGTCCAGCCTTGCAGTGTACGCGTCCGGCACATACACTGACTTGGTCAAACATCGTCTTTCGGAACAGTTTGTCCTCGATATACAGATTCCAATGGTCCTTGCAATGTTCCTGCTTGGCTTGGTCGTTGGGCGCGAACGAATCATCTCGAACATTCACACACACGAGACTTTTCTGCGACGAGCATGGAAAGGAGCCCTCCCCCTCGGTATCCTCGGATCGTTGGCAATGTTGGTTGGGTATGCTACGGAGAACTCCTTTCTCGTGAGTCTAAGTGTACATTTGGGAGCCCCGTTGCTGAGCTTTTCATACGTAGCCCTTATCCTCCTAAACGCGAGACGGCTGCGCCTGTTTGCCTATGCAGGGAGAATGGCCCTTACGAACTACCTCGCGCACTCGGTTATCTCCACAACACTGTTCTACAGCTACGGCTTCGGACTTTACGACAAGCTGTCGGCAACCGAGTCGACGCTCCTTGCACTTGCTATCCTTTCGGCCCAGATCGCCATTAGTAAATGGTGGCTCTCCCATAACCGCATGGGACCTATGGAATGGCTCTGGCGCAAGATGGCGGGAATAGCGCGTTAGCAGGTATACAGGATAATCCTAGTCGTGCATGCATGGGCAACTTCTATGTCGATAATATTCTGTATTGTAAACATCGACACATTCCTATGCTTTAAGTGAACCAACCTTCATCTCTGCACTTTCTTGGCGCTGGCGTTGCAGCTCATGTCTATGCCCTCGTTGCAAAGGACATTCTCGGCGATGCCATGCCTAGCGTTACAATGCTCGACACATCGCATAATGTACCAGATCGCACATTATGTGTTTGGAGCTCTGCACGATCCGCGATCACTGCGGCGGCGGTTGCAGAGTGGAACACCATTCGTATTGGTTATGGCAAGGGGCATGTAGATCACCGCATGGGTAGTATGCACTACTGTCAGTACACCGCTGCATCAATCCGCATGCTTGCTGATGAGCAGTTGGATATCACGAGGGAGATCGGGAATGCAGCTGGTCCAAATGTAGAAGCGCTTGTATCTCTTGACAGCTGTGATCGTGGACGTGACATCATGCCGGCAACAGTATCGTTGCTACAACATTTTCAAGGATGGCGCATACGCACGTCTACAGCCATGTTCGATACAGACGTCGCAACAATGATGGACTTCCGTGTTAACCAGTCAGATGGCGTCTGCTTTGTGTATGTGCTCCCATATGCAGACAACGAAGCACTCGTTGAATGCACAGTATTCTCTGCATCTGTGTGGAGCGCAGAACTCTATGATGTGCGGTTGAAGAGCTACATCGGCGACATCCTCGGCGCATCTGATTATGAAGTTATCGCAACGGAGGTTGGCATCATCCCCATGACAGATCGCATGCCGAAGCGTCAGCATGGTCCATCGTGGATTGCAATCGGTACTGCTGGTGGGCTCACCAAGCCAACAACTGGGTACACTGTTGCGCGATGTGTGCGTGATGCCGAGCGTATGATGTTGGCCTACCAACGCACGGGGGAGTTTTCGGTCCCTGCACCGCCCCCTGGGCGATTTCGATGGTACGACCAACTGTTGTTGAGGATTATCCGCGACGAGCCCCATGAGGTTCCGAAGATTCTCTTCACATTGTTCTCGCGTAACCCCATCGAGAAGATCCTTCGGTTTCTCGATGAAGGTACTTCACTTGCTGACGAAGTAACGATATTCTGGAGTCTGCCGTGGCGTCCATTCTTACGCGCAATCATCCGACGGTAGTCTACGCACTAACAGCATTCATTGCAGTATTGGTTGGCTTTGCAACGATAGATGTTGCTATTGGTGTTTGTGGTCTACTCATCGCGCTCCTTGGGATACCTCACGGATCACTCGACCTTCATCTCATGTCTACCCGAGCCCTACGCCTGCGAGAACTCATTGTGTACCTCGGCAGTATTGCGCTTGTACTTGGAATCTGGCTCGTGCAACCAACGCTGATGCTGATACTATTCTTGATCAACTCGGCATGGCACTTTGGAGATTGTGATCTCAGTACAGACCATCGGCTACGTCCGTTGTTTGCCTTGACGTATGGCGCATCCGTTCTTCTACTGCTTATTGATCTTCAAGACCCCACAATTGGTATGATCTTGCAAACACTCTTGGGATATCCCGTAGAAGCATCGATGGCCTCTCAATATAGCCTGCTTCGAACGCTAGCATCGTTGATGGTGATTGGCATCCCTATGATCTATTCGCAAGTACCGCGTGGCAGTTTGCTGCTACGTGGACTTCTCATTGCTGGAGTCGCAATGCTAGCCCCCTCACTGATTGCATTCACATGGTACTTTGTTGTCATGCACTCATGGACAAGCATGAACGCACTGCGCCGCTATGTTGATGCCAATACTCCATGGTCATGGCGAAAGCTCATCATTGCCGCTGCACCGCTGAGCCTTCTATCATTCATTGGCATTGGTATGGGGCCACTGGTATTTCCACATGTAAACATGTTGGCAATGCTATTTATTGCGCTCAGCGCCCTAACCGTGCCACACAGCAGGCTGTTTCACAGGGTGTATGTGCAGCGATCATAGGGGGCGTTGACGGACGTGGCTTATCCAAGCATGCCGTCAGCATCACGCTTGACTTTAAAGACACCCTTGGTGATGGTAATCTGTTTGCTACCATCCTGTGAATTCGCGGTGCCTTCAAATGTGCCTTCAACCCAACCACCAACAGCGTCGAGCCTTGTTACCGTTATTGTACCTTGTAGGGTTATGTACCCTACGCCATTGTAGTTGATAGCCACAGATGGACCAAATGGATAACGGATTTGATATGTACCTACAGCACTCGGTGCAAAAGCAATAGAAATACCATCTTCGGCTTTGTTCTTGTAATCTGGGTTCTCAATCGTAAACCCCATAACAAGGAAGGCTTCAGTGCCTGGCTGTCCGGACCCCTGCCTCACCGACGCGATGATAAACTTCGAGCCATCGACTACCTTGCCACCATCAATACTCGTAGAGCATTGTAACACTTCTGTGTTGGGTGTTGGCTCTGTGGTTGCCTCATCTTTGCACGATACAAGAGCACAGGCGAGTAGTAGAAGACAGACAACGGAAGACTTTGTTAGGCTTAGCATGGTGGGTTATGATTGGTGAGACGCAACACAAACTGTAGAACTACATGTGCACGCAAAAATATTGAGAAATGCGTGTTACGAGTGTATTTCTCCCTACTTAACCGTAAACACGCGCAGCCGTGAGTTACGTCCGCCCCCTGGATTGT
>CAZAGH010000086.1:0-6075 GCA_964484755.1 uncultured Melioribacter sp.
ATGCGAGCAGCAACAGGCGGACCGAATCCATCCTCCATGATGACCTCGATCACCAAACGATTCCACTGGTGCACGATGTCTTCGCCGGTGAGAGAATTCGACTGCGCTTGTATCGCAGTGACGCAAAGGGCACACAGTATGGTGCTAAGCAGAGCTCTCATGACCCAAAAATACGTCACAGATCCTTACTCAGAGGGGCCTGCAAACAGAATCATCGAAGAGGAATTCGTTGTAACACCAATCAAGGATCTATGCCCCGGGCGTGGTATGCGCACAACGCGTCGGCTTTCACGGTGAACATCAATACCGCTCTCACTGGCCGTGAGCGGAGAGAATCTGCCTGCCCCGTTGTTGCGCAAGACGAGCCCCATGCCGCCGTCGTATCCTATGTTGTCGCCGTCAGCCGTGCGGGTATTGCCAACGGCGATGATATCAAGATCGTTGTCGTCGTCAATATCGATTGGCAGCATGTCTTTGATGGGGGCAGCCTGGGCGATGTCCGGGAACGGTTCAAAGACGAATGTTCCTGACATGTTTCGCAACACACCTGATTGGAACGTACGTGCTACAAGTTGCGTGGCCGAAGCCTGCTGCTCCGAGGTCAGCAGATCGGCAATCGTAATGCGGGCGAACCCTGCATACGTTGTGAACTTCCGCGTCATCGTTGGCATGTGGGCGATCAGCGTGGCCCTGCCCCGCGTAGGCACAAGTATACCGTCAACGTATCGGCAAACAATTGGATCAATCGAGCCATTATCATCGAAATCAGCCGCAAAGCAACGTAAGGGGCTCTCAGGCGTAGGGACGAAAAGACAATTGGTACCGTTGTTGCCCAGAAGTAAATCCTGATCACCATCACCGTCAATATCTGCAGAGCGGACAACCGCCCACCAGCCTTGGAGCGAGTCCAAACCAAGAGTCGATGTGACCTCCGTGAAGCGTCCACGGGTGTTCTTCCAGACCCGAGGTGCCATCCACTCACCGACGACCACCAGGTCCTTATCACGATCGTTGTCGATATCAACCCATTCGGCAGAGGTTGTCATCCCGGCCATGCGTAAACCCGGTGCCAAGCTGTCGGTTGCATCGACAAATCTGCCCTTGACGTTAATATATAGCGTGCTTGGCGCAAGCAAAGGAAACTGACCAGGCACGACTCGTCCACCGATAAAGAGATCAACATCTCCATCGGCATCAACATCAGCTGTAGCAATACAGGAACCAGCTACTGCTGTTGCCAGCTGGTCCTCTATACGCATGAAATTCCCACGTCCATCATTGAGGTAGACCCTATCGAACAGTTCGGTGTCCTCTGGGTCGAATTCCGAGCCCCCTGTCACAACAATGAGGTCGAGGTCCTTGTCATTATCGATATCAACCAGCGCTAGATCAATGTCTTCCGATTCTGGCACATCGTCGATACCACAGCTTCGCTGGACGAAGGCCCCATCTGCTTGCTGCAAGAAGCATTGCGTTGGCTGATACTTCGCACCAGCCGTGATCAGATCTGGCAGTTTGTCGCCGCTGACGTCTCCGACGGCTACTGCCGGACCATCTTTGGAGAAACGATACGGGGCTAAGCGTTCACGCTTAAAGTCATCGTAGGCATTCTCGCGATGACGGTACGGTATAATCGAATCGGGCATATGCGGCAGAATGGGAGCTCGACTATGATCAGGTGCCGCAGCCGACCTCTTAGCAGCTTCGCTGTCAGTTTTGGCATATTCGAGCAGATGATACTGCTTTGATACTGGCTCACGGAGAACAGCAACAGTAGCGTCCGACCATTGGACGACGATGCTATCGACACGCTCGCCAGGAATAAGCCCGATGACGAGGCGAGAATCTGAGCAGGACTGAAAGCCCCGAGCAGTGTAGCATTCTTGAGACACCTGCCGCCCTATACCATTCGCTGATAGATACCACCGAACGTCGGATCCGATTCCCTGCGGGTTGGATGCTGGTCCGCGAAGTTCAAGGCCACACCAGGCGCGTTGTCCCTGGTCAGCTGCGAGGTTGCGATACATGAACGCAAGCGTATCCGTGTTGTTGACAACAAGATCCATATCGCCGTCGTTATCAAGATCAGCATACGCCGCACCGTTCGAGATCACGTAGTCATCCAATCCAATCTCAGGTTGGCGTTCATCGAACCGGATAAACTGGGCATCTGCGCCTTTGTTCTCGAAGTAAACGTTCTGAAGCCTCGTCGATGGCATCAACTTGTAGACATCCTGCTTGTATGCAGCTGGATTTGAGAGGAAGTTGTAGGCGAAGTCTTGATCACCCAGATCACGCTTCATACCATTCGTTACAAACAGGTCAACATCTGCGTCTAGGTTGAAGTCCTGCGCTAGGATGGACCAACTCCAATCGGTCGCTGCCATGCCGGCCAAATAACCAATGTTGATGAAGGTTCCACCACCACGATTGAGTTGCAGTGTGTTATGCACACGTTGAAGCGAATCGAAGAATGGACCATAAATCGACATCCCTCCAAGCTGTGTCTGACGTCGGTAGTTATCTCGAGGGAGCATATCAACAGTCACGACGTCCATGAGTCCGTCCGAGTTGATATCGGCAACATCGCTTCCCATCGATGCCCACGACATGTTCGGAAGACGCTGCGAGGCCAACTCTCCAAACGTACCAGTGCCGCGATTGAACCATAGCTTGTCGCGCTCTTCAAAGTCGTTGGCCACATAGATGTCGGGCCAGCCGTCATCATTGAAGTCGCCAACAGATGCCGATAGTCCGTAGCCCCGATCAGTTATGCCAACATCTTTGGCTACATCTGTGTATCGTCCGGAACCGTCGTTACGCATGAGCATGTCTGAGACGCCAGGATTTAAGTAACCTCTGCGACGGGGCTCGCCACTGTTCACAAGAAAGAGATCGAGATCTCCATCACGATCATAGTCGATCTGTATGGCCTGTGTAGTATAGGCATGAACGCCAAGCGGACTTGTCTCTGTTTCGTCACGAAACACACCGCGGCCCTGGTTGATGAACACACGGTTCTTGCGGTAGCGCCGAGATACATAGATGTCCAACAGCCCATCTCCATTGAGATCGGCGACAAGCACGCCAGAGTTCTGCGAGGAGTCCTGAATCACAACGTTTGAGGTAGCAGACACGTTTTGAAACTTCAGATCGCCCAGATTTCGATACAGCGCAATTCCACGCTGTGTGCTTGTGAACACAACATCCAGAAGTCCGTCGTTATCGACATCACCAACTCCGACACCACCACCGTTGAACAGATAAAAGTCCGTCAAGATGTTAACACTGTCAGATTCACGGATATCGTTGCGGAAGTCAACACCCGTTGCATCAGCTGCAAGACGCTGAAACGCCTGTCCCCACAACTGAGTGGAGACGATCAAGAGCGCTGCGAGGATGTAGAACCTTGGCATGCTTTGTTTACGCGTGCTACTTACGGAATCTGTACAGGACAACAAGACCGATACAGCCGAAGATGATGTTGGAACTCCATCCAACAAGCCACACGGGTGCCGACGTTGTGGCACCAACAGCCTGTGAGATCTTGGCGAATGCGATATAGCTGATCGATACGACCATTGCCAACGTGATATTCACGGCCACCCCACCACGCCGACGCACTGCAGCAAATGGAGCTGTCAGGAGAATAACGATCACATTGACAAATGGGAATGCCCACTGGCCGGCAAGGTCGATCTCGAGTACACGTGTACGCTTGCCCCCTTTTCGCAACGTTTGAATGTGCTCATCAAGCTCGGCAAACGTCATCTCATCTGTTGACTCTTGCAAACGCATGATCTCGTAGTGCTGCGTTGTAAAGGGAATACGCAGCTGATCGATCGCCGCAATGCGAACAGTGTCAGATTCAAACCAGCGTCGGGTGATCCCGCGGCCAATCCATGATGTCGACGCACTGTCCCATTCGATTGTGGCGATCTCCCACTGCGAAGAAATTCGCGGCGCTTGAGCAGATGCGAACTCCTCGATCGTGACTGCATTGCCCTGACGCGTATCGATGTCATAGCGTCCGATCGTGATATTACATGTTGGGCTCTCTCGGAAAAAGAGATCAGTCAACACGTTACGCCCCGAATCATTACCAAGGTGTCGTCTCTCTAGCTCAATCTTTGCCCGGCTAGCATACGGCACAACCCAGCCATTGAAGTACACCTGTGCTAGGCTCAAACAGATTCCAACAGCAAGCACTGGGATAAGAAGCTTTGTTGTACTCACGCCGCCAGCACGCATTGCAGTTATCTCGTTCTGATTGCTTAGACGACCAATCGAAAAGAGACCCGACAGCATGATCGCAATTGGCATAATGAGTTCAATGATCTGCGGTAGGTAACTAACGTAGAAGCGGACAATTACTTCGTATGGTGTCTTGTGATCAAGAAACTTGTCGAGACGATCAAAGAGGTCTACAAGCACAAAGAGAACACACAACGCCATGAGTGCAAACAGTACCGTCGTTAGGTATTGCCGCAGGATGTATCGTGTGAGAATCCTCATGATCAGCTTGGCAGGACAGACGCAAATGCTACCAACCAAGGCAACTCGGCCGCAAGGCGCTGTTCAAGCAGGACACTGATGAGTACTGCTGTAGCGATGCTAATAAGCATAGCACCCATTGATACGGTGATCACAATGCCAAGCCCGGATCGACGTGGCACCGCGAGAACATCGTTAACCGACGCCGATACGCAACGTCGATACAAGGCATTGCCGAAGACGACAGCTGAAACAAGGAACAACAATAGCAGGAATCCAACGCCAAGGCGACCTCCCATTGCAATGGTCTCGCGATTGGAATCATATTGAGAAAATGCTCGCGCCGGTATGAGCACTCGCTCGACAACATCCCCATGTGTTCCAAGCACGTGATTGCGCAAGGCAACAGCATGTTGATACGAGGCGGTTGATGGCTTGAAGTGTACCTGAATCACCTGTGGCATCGCAGCAACGTCTGTGAGGCCCCCTGCCTCAACACCAAGTTCCTGCTGAAACATGAGCCAGACCTGACGCGAGCTCAGCAGCCGCGCTGAGGCCACATCGGGTCGCCTCGTAAGCGTCTCGGCGCAAGCAAGAACCGATGTTGTTTCGGCGCGCGGCACGACTACCACATCAACGGCAAGCAGTGATGCCTGCCTGTCAAGATCCATCTCTGCAGAACGAGCCACCCACCATGTGCCCAGTGCACCAATCGACACACAGATCATCAGCGCGAGTGTGATCAACAGCATCAACGGACGATGAACAAGCGAGCGTCGAAGAAGAAGTAGATGCATCCACATCATGTGCGGCCCCCTTTTAGCCTGGCGAGTCCGTTCCTGACGTCATCTAGCGCGCGAGCCAGCGCCCGAACAGGGATGTGAATCTCCTTGCGAACATGGTTCATGTACAACGAACCTGAGACAACAGTAAAGGTCACAAGACCAAGGCCAATCCATTGAGGAGCATTCGCATATCCAACAGCAAAGAGCACAAGCATTGATGCTGCTACACTGATGCCGGAGTACCACACAAGTGCCGTGCTTCGCCCCATGGCTTGGATCACACCAGCCATAAGTCCGAAAGGCATGGCTAGCGCAGCGATGGTAAGTACGTTGAAATGTCCTACGACAGCATTGTACTGGGGCAGGAGAAGATTGATCAGATAGCCGCCAAGGCCTGCCTCGAGTGCCACAACGGCAATGATCGTCGGAAGCAGTGTAAAACTAATCGCCTTGGTGATGAGCACTTGCAGATCGCTCATGCGATTCTGACTGAACATGCGGACTGCTGCAGGGTAAAGCAGCGTTACCACAGCATCGTAGGCTTGTTCAAAGATCCGATAGAGATTCTTGGCCGGGTTGTAAATACCCACGACGCTCACCCCAAAGAACATAGCGATTACATAGACATCAAGCATGCGAGGTGCAGTGCTCAAGGCCCCAGCAAGTGAAAGGGGCACCCCATAGCGCAGATAGGTTTTCAGGGTCATCGTTCCTTTCCAGGAAAACTCGAGCTCTCTCCAGGTCAAGATCAACATGACAAGTGAGCATGCGCCCATACCAACGAGATCAATCAGAA
>CAZAGH010000087.1:0-1369 GCA_964484755.1 uncultured Melioribacter sp.
ATCCCGAGCACCGGAGGTGCGAGGGACCTCACGCGTATTGTGTTGCGTGGACGATGGATTCCCGCTTTCGCACGTACGGGGAGATCAGGTAACTGCGCTCGAACATGCTCATATCAATCTGCTCGCAAGGTCCCTCGTCGCTACGCTCCTCGGGATGACGCACCGCACATCTCATATTTAAGTGGAGCGGGCGCGCCTTTGGCGCGCCCGCTCCTCCCCCAAAAGCGCCGCGCAATGCGTCATCCCGAGCACCGGAGGTGCGAGGGACCTCACGCGTATTGTGTTGCGTGGACGATGGATTCCCGCTTTCGCGGGAATGACGCTCAGGTGTTCGCGGGAATGACGAACGAGCTTTCGCGGCATACCTCGTCGCCCTCGCGAAAGCGGGGGCCCATTCCTGGATTCCCGCGTTCGCGGGAATGACGGTCGGGTTTTAATGCGAAACGCCGGACAATGTGGTGAATATTGCCCGGCGTCCGACTGTTGTGTAGGGTCGCAGCATGCTACGACCCTACAATTTATTCGAAGGTATATGTCGCTGATACATATGTCAAACGTGGAATGTTTGAACCGCCAAGCGCTTCGTAGTGACGTCGATCAAGGAGATTGTTGACGACCACACCAAGACGCAGATTATCGTTTACGTGTAGGCCTGCGTTGAGGTTCATTACCGCATAGGCAGGAACGACACCTCGGAAGTCGCCAGCAAGCCATTCGAAACCTTCAACATAGCGGAACATCAACGAGGCATCCCATGAGTTTGGTACTTCGTAGCTCGCACTCAGATTTACACGATGGGGCGATGTGTTCGGCGAGAGGAGATCACTGCCTGTCTTGAGGAATGGATTGGATGTCTTTGCATCAAGAAGGTTGAAACCATAGTATGCATAGTTCGCCGACACACCGAACTCGCGATTAATCTGATACGAGGCGCTAACCTCAACGCCGAATTGTTCAACAAGACCAATGTTTGTGTTTGATACGATGAATGCTGGCTTGTTCTCATACGTTGTGAAGCGAGCACGGTCCTGAGGAGAGATCTGTGAGTACACGATCGAGTCAACAACAGATGCATACTGCTGCAGATCGGCAGGCAGAGAGCCGGCACTTGACCATGAGGCAAAGTTGGGATTTACACCTGGAAGAAATCCAGAGATAAAGTTCGTTAGACGATTGTAATAGGCATCAACCGTTACGAAGAGCTTTGATCCAATCTTACCACTGTAGCCAATCTCAAAGCCGATGTTCTGCTCTACGTCGAGATCCTGGTTCCCCACGCCCCATGCCACTGGCTGGATTCCCCGTGGATCCATCTGGCTTGTAACTGTTGTATCAAAGAGGTTCAGGAAGGTACGTTGTGGTGCGCCCG
>CAZAGH010000087.1:1379-6042 GCA_964484755.1 uncultured Melioribacter sp.
ATACGACCCTGAACTGGACGGAAGTTTACTGGGCGTCCTTGAGCTGTAAATGCAGGACGGAAGGCATACTTGCGGAAGAGCTCTGAGAAGTTTGCTCGCTGGAAGGAACGTCCAGCCGACACACGGAATGTCTGGTCTGCTTCCGGCTTGAAGAGCAATGCTACACGCGGTGAGAACTGCTGCGGATAGATGTTGGCATTATCATAGCGTGCAGAACCTACAAGCGAGAGTTGCTCTGTGAGGTCTGCTTCGATTTGACCATACACGCCGCCGATCTTAGCGATGATAGGCTCGTTCGGAAACACCGTGCGTTCCGAGGCAATCGACATATGCTGGTACTGTCCACCAACTACGTAGCGGATACCGGAAGCAAGATCGCCGTTGTATTGTGCATCAAGGTTAAGATCGTATGAGTCATCAAGGATGATTGTGCCAGGGGGCGCGGCAAGAATGCGCATTGTATCGATTGTACGACGTGCATTATAGCTGGTTTGTATGTGCAGATTGTCGTCGTGGTATGCCATACGTGCGAATGGCTTTGCCGAGTTTGGAACGTGGATACGACCTGCGCCGGCGAGCATAACCTCATTGCCAAACTGACTGTATCCAAACTCTGCGAGCACTGTCTGTGATTCGCTTAGTTCATAGTCCATGCGCAGCGTACCATACGTAGCGAATGTCTCGCGGTCTGCCGCTGAGATAGCATTCAGCTCACGAGCAGCAGGCCACAACGTTGGGAATTCATTGACGATCGAGGCGCTGTCAGTACGGTTGATTGCAAGGTTGAGAGACTGTGAGCGTCCGGCTGTGATCTTGTATGAGAAGTCACCCAAAACACCTGCGTGACGAATGTCTGCACGTAACGTCTTGTAATCTCCACCTAGGAAAGATACTCGCGTGCCCACAGCTTCGCGTGGCGACATGGTTGTCATATTGAGCACGCCGTTAAATGCATTCGCGCCATAGAGGGCGGCTGCCGGACCACGGACAAGTTCAATGCTACTGAAATCTCCCAGTGAGCTTGCAAACGAGTTCCACTCCACAGCACCGATCTGCTGGAGCGAAACATCGCGTCCGTCTACAAGAACAAGCAGACGTCGGTTGGTGCTGTTGTTAAAGCCTCGTGTATTGACATTAAAGTCTGTCGCACCATTCTGGACAATGTCCACACCATTCAGGCCTTCCAGCGCGCGGCCAAGCTGATTACCGCGGGCCAAACGCTGAATCTGCACCGTTGTTACAGCAGTGACTGCAGCCGGTGTTTCCGTGATTTTCTCGAGGCGCTTGCTAGCCCCGTACACAACGACTTCGCCGGCATTTACCATCCGACGTACCACGTCGATGTCAACCTTAACTGTGCGATCTTCCTGGACATCAACATCTATGGTTGTGTCTTGAATATCAACACCACGAAGTAGCAGTGTGTGCTTACCAGCGCTGAGTCCTGTAAGCTTGTATGCCCCCTTCTGAGATGTGTATGCACCTTTGCGCGAGTTCTGATCCTTGACCTGAATATAGACTGCTGGGTCCTTCGTGTCGGAGAAGCGAACTACGCCGGAGACTGCTCCAGTGCCTGCCAGCACTGATGCTGCGGCGAACATAGAGGTGATCAATACAACGATGCTCTTGAGTATGGCTCGATACCCCTGCGCTGCTCTGATGCGCCCCATTTCATCAAACAGAGCATAATCTTCGGGGACGGGTGTAGCCAAACCATCAACGTAGCGATTGAACATTGAAAACGCTGCTCCTATGAGAATTGCATCGTGAATTTCTTTGTCAGACGCACCGGCCTCTCGGGCTTGGTGAATATCTGTTTCTGTGACTTCCTTGCCACTTACTCGAACGAGCAGTGCAAGCTTCGTTAGCGCTGCGAGCTTTGCGCTTGATGCCTTACTCATAGCATCGTCGGTATCGAGCAAAACACCTTCTCTATCTGCACCTAGATGCGCGGCAGCAATTGCGGCGTGAATATTTGAGCAGTATTCGCACTTGTTCGCGCGTGATACTGCAGTGGCGATGAACTCACGCTCGCCCGCAGTTAGAGAATGTTCATCGTGGAGAAGAACGCTTGCAAGTTCGTTCATGGGAGATGCCATCTCCGGGTGTATGACCATTAAGCCACGGATCCCGTAGGTGTTCTCTGGAATCTTAATGTGTGCCATTGGGAGCCTCCCGTCGGACATATCCGTTAGTTGTCAGCCTATCGGCGAGTTGTTCGTAGTACTGCTGATCACCTGGAAGGTCTGTAACCATGCCATCGACGTAGCGATTATAGTATGAGAACAAAGCGGCGATGAGCACGGTATCGTGAATCTCAAGATCTGTGGCGCCAGCGGCGCGAGCATTATCCATCATCTCTTGTGTTACGTCGCGTCCACTGTTACGCACAGCACCTGCAATTGTCATGAGATGTCCAACGCGTTCGCTTACAGCGCCATTGAAAGGGTTTTGCAGCACCGAGCGAACTGTATCAACCGAACCAACATATCGGGCTGCTGTCGTGATGTGGGCGTTGCTACAGAACTGACATTCATTGCCGCTACAGACAACCGAAGCAATGAGTTCTCGCTCCCCTTCAGTGAGCGTGTTAGGTCCGCGCAGGATGAACTGCGTAACATCTCGTATCGGCAAGCCAGGTTCTGGGAACGCATCGAGAAGCCCCGTAATACCGGGCAGTCCAGATGGAATATCAACGTGTGGCATTGACAGCCTCCGGTGAGTATCCAATCGTTGCCATGCGCTCGCCCATTGCGAAGTAATCTTCGCGGTTCTCGGGAGTCATTGCACGCAGACCATCGACATACCGGTTGAACATGCAGAATGCAGCAGCGATGAGCACAGTGTCGTGTATGTGACGGTCTGTTGCCCCTAGAGAGCGTGCCTTCGCAACAAGTTCATCGGAGACGTTACGTCCACCAATACGCACACGCTCTGCAATGTCAAGTAGCGTCGACATCAGCTCGGAGATTCCGCTGTGGTCGTTATTGTAAACGACAGCATCGACAACATCTTGGTCAGCCCCATAATGGTGGCGTGCGGCAGCTGCATGCGACATGGTGCAGAACTTGCAACCATTGCCGTGCGAGACGAATGTTGCGATGAGCTCGCGCTCAGCTTTTGTGAGGGGGCTTTCGCCATGCAATAGCACATGAGCTAGGCGGCTGAGAGGTCTACCAGTTTCTGGACGGTATTCAAAGAATGCGCGGATACCAGGTACGTTCGGTGAGACAGGAATGTGTGGCATAGAACGGTTACAAAGGGTTACAGTGAATGGTGTTCGTTGCTTTGGAGTTTGATCTCGGTGGGTGCCTTTGCGATAAAGACCATTCCAATGATGAGCACGCCAGACGTCATGAACAGTGCCTGCTGAAAGCCACCCAGCACTTGTGCAACAACGCCGATCTGCAGAACTGCAAATGCCGTAAGAATGCGTCCAATGTTGAGACATATTCCCACACTCGTAGCACGCACGGTTGCAGGAAAGAGTTCTGGGATATAGAATGCCATGAGTGCTTGTGACATGCCGAAGAAGATCGACATAGCGGCCACGGTTACAAGAAACGGAGCATAGTTATCGGGCACTGTCGAATAGAGGTAAGCACTCAGGACGCCCACACCTATGTAACACAAAAGCATTGCACGAACCCGACCAATCATGTGAACTACCGGCCCAACAAGTAGGCTGCCAAGAATGCCACCTCCACCGAGAAACAGCATTACAGCACCTCGTGCCTCTGCACCATTATCTGACCCCGGAAACAATCCAGATGTCCACGTGGGTAGCCATGAGAATCCAGCCCAAACCACAATGAGCATACATCCGAAGAGAACAGAGCCTATCAGAATTTCTCTACGAGATGATCTGAGTTCTGCACCAAACTGCTGTTTCTTGTTGTCCGTAACTGTGGCCTGTCGTGTTACAAAGAACAGAGCTGCTGGTAGGCACAGCAATGCTATGAGCGACGCTACAGTTACGTATGGAATACCAGAAGACTGAAACAGCCCAGAAACGACGATGCCAACAGCATAGGAGTTTGCAAGGACGCCCATAAGCATTGGACGACGTGCATCTGGCAGGATCTCTGCCCCAAGTGTTGTCGATATGACCATAGAAGCCCCGACACAGACACCTGAGAGAAATCTCAGTGAGGCAAAGGCATATTCACTGCTCACAAGTGCAGTACTCGCTGTGAGAAGCGATGCGATGATAACTGCCAGTCCAAGTACCGGCGTCCTGCCTCGTAGATCAGACACGAGGCCCAGGCCAACACCGCCAACCACCCATCCAAACAGAAAGACGGACTGCACGATCGATCCAAGCGCTGCTACATCAGGTGCAGCATGGGGCTTAACCAGCGTCTGAGATATCTCCGGCAAATACGTTGGTACAACCGAGGCAATCAGCCCGCAGGCCATCCCAGCAAACCAACACAAGAGGTATAAAGTCCATGTACGGCGTGACATGGGGCACAACATCGTAGAAAGCATCTACGTCATCAAACGTTAGGAACATATGTTCCTAACATTTGCAATAAGAGCGTCAATTGATTATTGACATATCCTCGTCGCCCTCGCGAACGCTGGGGCCTATCATGGATTCCCGCTTTCGCACGTAAGGGGAGATCAGGTAACTGCGCTCGAACATGCTCATATCAATCTG
>CAZAGH010000088.1:0-3214 GCA_964484755.1 uncultured Melioribacter sp.
GGGACGTAGGGACATAGGTACATGAACACATGGGTACGAAGGACGTCTCGTGCAGAGGTAACCCCGGGTGGTTGTTCCCAGAAAGTCACCCTATAATGTAGGGGGCAACTGGGAATTCATGTATAGACTCAAGTTGTTCTGTTTACCGAACAACATAGTAGTCAGTTGTGCGTAACAGTAATGCGAAAACGCTTTCGACATGTACTACGGACTCAACATTAACTAGGGCTATCACATGAAAACACTACGCCTAGCGCTTGATTGGACACCGAACGTTAACCACATTGGTTTTTTGATAGGGAAGGATCTTGGCTTTTATGAGCAGCGTGGGATATCGCTTGAGATCATCGATCCGAGAAACGATAACTATGCAGTCACTCCTGGCAAGCGATTGGAATTAGGAGAAGCCGATTTCGCGATAGCCCCTTTCGAGACGGTGATCAGTCTCAACAACAAAGAGCATCGTGTAGATGCAAGAGTGGTCTATGCCATTCTGCAGCAGGACTTAAGCAGTATTGCCATGTTGGCATCATCAGGTGTGAGCTCGCCACGAGATCTCGACGGCAAAAGCTATGCCTCCTACAAGGCACGATACGAGGACCACATCGTCAAGGCCATGATCACCAATGATAGTGGAAACGGCGATCTACACATCGTGTATCCGGACAAGCTTGGAATCTGGGGCACCCTTCTGGAGGGTAAGGCTGATTCTACCTGGATCTTCGACAACTGGGAGGGCATCGAGGCCGAGTCCAGGAACGTAGCTCTCACACGATTTGCCATGCGTGACTATGGCATCCCATATGGCTATTCGCCAGTCATCCTGGCTACGGGTGAGAGTATTGAGCAGAACAGAGAGATGTATCGGTCCTTCATCGAAGCTACCAAGGATGGATATCTCTACGTGCAGGATCATCAGTCGGAGTCACGAGAAATTCTTGCCTCTTACGTGTCAGCCGAGCAGCGTGCTAACATTGATCTCGACCGTTCTATCGCAATAACGTCGCCGCACTTCGGAAACCGACAGACATGCGGTGTTATGGAAGCACACAGAGTGCAAGCCTTCCTTCGTTGGCTCGTTGATGCAGGTCTAGAATCGTCTTTGATCCTCGAACAGAATCTCTATACGAATGAGCTCGTGGAGTGAGAACAGGGGGGCCATATGGTAACCGCCTGGAGAGATTTTGTTACATCGCCGTTTCATTCTCAGGCACACTGCTAATTTCGCAGGCGTCTATTGGAGTAGTCGAACGGTGAATCGTATGAGCACCATGCGTACAAGAGCAGAGAACATCACATCCGAGGAAGATCTGAAGACCTTTGTCGAATGTTACGAGAGGGTGTACGGGAAGTCCATCCTGACTCTAGACTTTGCGAGGGAATGCGAGGATGTCTATCTGTTTCGTGATGAAGAAGGAACGCCAGTTGGCGGGTATACGATCAATACGAAGCAGGCATATCGGACACTCAGCTTCATTCCAGCGGAATTGGCAGCACATTTTCGTGAGCAGGCAAGCGGAGTGAAGACATACGAACTCGGAACGATTTGGGTTGCCGAAAACTGGCGCAATGGACGTGAGAAGCTTGAAGTTTCGCTACATATCCTGTGCAATATGATCACGCGACACGACGCAGTCATGATAGGATGCACAGGAGTTGAGAGTAACTATAAGCTCTACTCCCGTTATGGAGTCAAGCTGGCCTACTACGGCCCAATGAAACGCCCTGATGGCGACTACGTGCAAGGGTGGATCTTTTACATCGATGATCTCAGCTCTACCAAGGTACCGGCCATGTACCAGGCTTTAATGAAGCGACTGGGATAAGGATTCTGGGCGGCACGTTATGGTTGCCCAGGCGAGGTTGTTTCCAGATTGGGAAAACGCACCAAGGCGCGCAAATCAGAATTCAATCGTGGAATTATTTCCGTGTTTTCTACGGGTACACGAGAACGGCTGACGCCACGAAGAAACGCGGTTGAAACTAAACAACATACAGGAGGTTCTTACTGGGCGCATGATGCAGTAGCGAAACGAACCTATCTGTTCTACCCAAATTTCATCTTCACCATCAACAAGGGTCCTGCCATGCAAAGCCGCATTCTGGGATTTCTGTTATGCGTTGTGCTACCAGCGACGCACATCTGTGCTCAACAGCCGGAGTGGCTGTTTCAGATACCCGAGTATGGTCGACTGAAAGTGGGCACTGGAATGTTGAGTGTTGATCGTACACGATCGACAATCCTCTTCGATGGTGGTCCCTACGACACGTATGCAACGTCGGATGGCGGCCAAACATGGCGGACGATCTTCGATAGCAAGATGTTCTTTATCGACTTTGCGAGTCGATGGACCATTGACTGGTCCGGCCGATGGCATTACTTGGCCAACCTCTACTTGAAGCTGCCCGTCAACCTGGTGTCGGAAGATGGAGGCAACACAATTCGCTACCTCGTCAAGGATACGAGTGATGTAGGTTTTAATGGGCGTTATGAAACTCGACCGAAGTACATCCAACCGAGCACTGTCATATTTGACATACTCGACAATAAACATCCATTTGATGGTGTAAACATCACATGTGATGCTGGTGAAACGTGGAAGAACGTCAAACGGTCGTCGATTCAGTATAACATGATGATGCTTGCGCCCACACGTCCGGGATACTTCGCGCTGGAGGACGACCAGTTTAGGACGATCGAGGTTGATGCGTGCACTGGCGAACAAACACTGACAGCGATCGATAGTAGATCTCAATGGGTGCAACTGCGGAATGGTACGGTTGTTCAGATTGGCAAACGTAGCGGTGTATCGATTGGACCGCGCAGCACGCTTGCCTTTAAGACCGACACAGCATACACAGCTCCCGATGACACTGTCTCGCGCACGATCGTCTGTCAATACGTCGGTCTGATCAATGACTCACTAGCGCTCGTTGTTGGTCGATATGGTGAGGTGTGGACGGTGGGACATGATGCTGTACTCAAAGCGCACTACCTCCCGAAACGCTACACAGCATATCAGCAGGTTACGGCTGTTGGTTCGTACGGTGATCGACTTCTCGTGAAGACCTATATCCCCGAGGGTAATGCTGCCGCGGGTACTGTCTATACGCTGATAAACACGGCAACAGGAACGACCACGATACATAAGCGTCCCACCGGTTTGGAATATGTTGCGTTTATCGCTTCGCTAGATCGGTATCAGATCGTACC
>CAZAGH010000088.1:3314-6018 GCA_964484755.1 uncultured Melioribacter sp.
ATCACCCGAGGGGCACTCTTGATCGGACCGGATAACTACGGACAGTATCGACATCGGTATGGTCCATCAGTGCTTCACTTTGCTCACCCGGACACAATGTGGGTTTCGGGTGATGTTGTAACACGCTATGCATCGAACGGACAGTTTATCGACACAGTTCTTCCACGGAAGTCGCGATTCATCAAGCAACTATCGCCGAGCATCATCGTATCTGCGATGGACTCGGTGTACTTCTCGTTTAATCAAGGCAAGGAGTGGGTGTACGTAAGCAAGACGATGCCGGAGCTGGTGCAGGGGAAGGACACAACACGGGCCGCAATAGGTGACATGGTTGTAGCCAATGATGGGGCAATCATAGCCGGTCTGCGCGGAATGCGCATCTATGATCTCGACAGTAACAATCAGCGTGTTGCTCGTGATACTGCGCCTGGTGGGATCGTGATCAGTACGAATGGTGGCAATACATGGGAGCGCATCTCAAGCACGATCGACTCCTCTCTCTACATCACATCGTTGTACAAGACCCCTACGGGCACACTGCTGTGTCTGGCAGCGGAATTGAACATCGATCCGTGGAAAATCAATCCGTTGACAGGTGAATACATTCGAGGTTCCAGCCTTCAACTCAATGACGCCGACCAAGATTATCAGCTTGACCAATCATACATCTACCGATCAACAGATAATGGTCGCTCGTGGACGAAGGTTTTCATCTTTCCAGACCGTGGGGCTTTGGGTGCTACAGAGATACGCTTTGTCGAAATGCCTGACGTTCGGGTGATGGCGCTGCATCCACAGTTCGGCGTTGCGGTCAGCCGTGATGATGGCGTCCGCTGGGCCGTTGGTGATCCGCTCAACATCGGTAATCCAGTGATCAACGACGTCGTATTCACGCCTGACGGCTACGCACACCTGGCGACGTCCGACGGTTATGCGCGTATACGTACGGACGATATCGTGAGCGTTCGCCAAGGGCAGGATCGACCAACGGATTCAGATCTCAGCGTAGTGCTCACTCACGATGGACGACTGCATGTTTCATCGCAGCACGACATCTCATCGCTCAATGTCTATGCAGTCGACGGATGTCTAATTGCTCAGACACGCGGTGTTGCTCCACAGCTCACTGCTGATCTCTCGTCAGCCCCCTCGGGATCATATGCCGTCGAGGCCCTTATCAATGGCGTCCCTGTCCGACGAGTTGTAGCGTGGGTTAAGTGAGCACAGGCTCGGACACTTCAACGCCTCAAACTAACGTTTGATGATGAGATTTGCCTAGATACAGGCCGCGCGGTGTCAGCATACTTGGCACAGCACACTTGGCACAGCACACCTTGCGACAGGTCCAGTTTTTCCAACCCACGCACTCGTTGGATCATATCTTCGTATTGGCCTAACTAACAAGCGTCAAAAAGCTGTCGATATGGTGTGATTTTGCCCAACATTCGGTGGCATACATTCGGTAATCATCTGTTTGGCACCTATCGCACTTGTTTCGTCATGCATGCGCCTTGCTTTGGCCAACTTGCATATAAACAACGGCCAACGAGTGTTCCTGTAATGCACTTCGCAGCATTAATCGTGGTTGCAACGCGTTATATTCCCGCATGCATTTCGACTTTACGGCAACAATCTCTAAAATTTTTCCGCTCACGTATACCGTGCTCTTTATGAAGTCTATAATGATTATTCTGATTGCCATCAGCGTGTTTGTTGGGCCGATTACAGCGCAGACAAACCAGGCAGACCGCCAATATCAGACGACATTGCGCTGCCATGACGTGCTAAATCAGACGCTTTGGGATGGCGAAATACTCAAGCCTGAGGTTCGTGCTGCCTTACTTGCCTTTGCCGATGCTTGGAAAGCTGAGCTAAAGATCCCATCAGATGCAATCTTGGACGTCGTGTTTGTTGGAGGCAACGCCAACTACAATTATGCCGCGCAGTCAGACATTGATGTGCATTTGCTTGTCAATGTTAGCAAGATCAGTTGCGATGCAAGTTTGTTTGCCGACTTCGTGGCAGCGAAGCAAAAACTGTGGGTGCGAACGCACAAGATCAAAGTAATGGGATACGATGTTGAGCCTTATGCACAAGAGCCGTTCAGAGAGTATACTCCGCAGAAGGGGGTATTCTCGTTACGGTCAAATCAGTGGTTGCAGCGGCCTAATCGAGCAGATTGCATTACTGGTAATAGCGATGCCGTCCGTGATGGCGTTTTGGCTTATGCCCGCCAGATCGAAAGCCTTGTAATCTCCCCAGATGGCGTAACAGAGCTGGGTAAGCTTTTGGCAAAACTCAAGTCCGAGCGTGATGGATCAATCCACCAAGGTGAAGGCGAGTTCAGCTTGGCAAATCTGATTTACAAGGAATTGCGCAACGGTGGCTATATCGATAAGATTGAGGCGCGGCTTCTGCAAATGCATGACGAGTCGCTGTCGTTTACAAGATAGTGTTTCCTCAGGTCGGAGTTGGCTTCAGGTCTTGACCTGCTCCACATAAATACTACCAACTGAATTCATAGTATGGTCGTGAAAGAAGTACGGAATTGGACGGATACATCATATCGAAGAGCAGATCATCAGGATCTTGAGTGCGGCATATGTGGTTATCTCCAAAGATGGTACTGCTGCGATAGATCCCACATCGGATTGCCCCTGAATACGGAGGCTAAACCGCACAGAGAACTTAATTCGAGGCAGCC
>CAZAGH010000089.1:0-5915 GCA_964484755.1 uncultured Melioribacter sp.
CCGACGAGTTGACCGAGAATTTCAACATAGAGTTTGTTCGGCCCCTTTTCATTGCTCGCATTAAGCATAAACTTTACGCCGAATTCAGGGGGCGCAGAGAACGCAATGTCCTGGAACACGTCAAAGATGCGCTCAAGCTCAGACGTCCATTGAATCCTAAACCAAGTAACGCTCGTTACAGGAAACATCTTCACGACGAACTGCGTGTGGATGCCGAAGTTGCCGCCTCCAGAGCCACGAACGGCCCAGAATACTTCGGAGTTTTCAGTGGCGCTGGCAGTGATCACTTCGCCGTTGGCAAGAACAATACGGGTGGACACCAGACTATCGCATGACAGCCCCTTGTTGCGCATGTTAAAGCCGATGCCACCGCCAAGAATCAATCCGGCAGCACCGACAGCTTTGCAACGTCCATGCGTCATAGACACCGACCCAGCCCGACCCGTGCGATATACTTCCCTATTGTGCGCGCCCCCTTCCATCGTGGCCAGCATGGTTGCAGGATCATAGTCGATCGAATTCATCTGCGAGACATCGATCAAGAGTCCAGTGGTGCGCGAATAACCGGCATAGGAATGTCCACCAGATCTCGCTACGATCGGCACATTGTTTCGCCTTGCCCACTTGATGCATGCCACTACGTCCGCTTCATTTTTGCACAACGCAATCGCCTCTGGAGTCACAGAGAGATAGGCCAAAGCATACTGCGAATTCAGCTGAGCAAAATCGATATCGTCGCGCATAACAAGCGACCCCTGCAGCGAACCAGCAAGCTCCACCCACTTCCCTGTTGGTCCAACAGGCGCATCGGATGTACATGATTGAATAATCGCAGCAAACGTTGGTGCAATTGCTGCGGCAGCGGCAGCACGTGCCCCTGTCGAAAGAAAGTGACGTCGAGAAGTAATCATAGGGCGAATATAAGAGAGGGGTTCTTTCGCCGGAAAGACGATATGCATCGTCCCTAGTACCTTGTACCTTGAACCTAGTACCTTGTACCTTGTCCCCGTGTGTACCCTTTCGGGCTCGCCCCTACATCTCCCTATTCCACCAACCCCACCGCTGTTGTCCAACGTTGACCGTTAGGTCCGTGTACGACCACTCCATACACACCATGACTCGGCAAGGGGCTTGTGATACTCGCAGTGTTGTCCTGCGACCAGAGCTGTTCTGTTGGGTGCTGACGTCCCTGAATGTCATAAACATCGATACCAATAATTCGGGATGTGGGCAGGCCCGTTACCGTGATGCGCCATGCTTGACCACTATGCGTTGCTGTTGCTTGGATTGATGGCTGGTCGCGTACTACCTGTTCTGTGACAGTCGTTTGAGCATTCTCGCGGTAGATGCCCATGGTGGTTGCTACGTAGAGCTGCCCCTTGTACTCAGCTACACCATTGATGATGCAGTTGAGTGGGAAATCATTTTCTGCAGTCCATGTTACGCCGTCATCGGACGAGATCATAACCGCCTCGGGTGTGGCAATAAAGATTCGCTCGCTACCCTGCCAGATGCGGTACGAACACCTACTGAGTGTTTGATTACGCAAGCTGAATGTTGCTTGCGACGTCCATGTAATGCCACCATTAGTAGAGCGCAGAATGTTGCCCGAGTAGCAGCGCACAGCAGATGTCTTTGATGCGCTGTCTGACGAGATTGCTGCATCGACTGACACCGACAACAATGCACCATTGCGCAACTTCTTGATGGAGTAGTATGCCTGATCTTGAGTTGGTACAATGGCGCGTTTCCATGTAGCTCCGCGGTCTGTCGTAAAAGCGAGGCCCCCACGCACGGTTGAGATTGGTTCTTCATCATAGGTGCGTTTGTTGTATCCGCGCAGAGCAACGACGAGATTCTGTTTGTCGATCTCTGCGATATCACTCAATACGCCAACGCTATCACGATTTTCACCAGGCAACGAGACATTAATAGTATCAAGAGGGACTCCTGCATATGACGCATGTATGATGTCACGTCGACCAAAGTAAAACGTACTGTCGGCACTACGTTGAAGCATCGTCAAAGGGTTCTTCTCATTCCAGATGTAGCCATAACTACGCCCGTTTATCGTCTCGATGCGTGCATCAGAGGTACCCACTACAAACAACGAGTCTCTCGTAATCAATCGCGGAACACTGTGCTCGAATTTGAGTTCGATCGTCTCTTGCTCAGAGATTGTATAACCTCCCCTGATGAGGAATCCACGCATTTCACCCTCTGTAGTATACTCAAGAAGGGCACCACGTCCATCTCTACCCACAAGCAGTCCATTCATCGTGTCGAGCAGGCACACGCTCATAGGACGATATGCCCTCGATGCATCACCAGTAAACGACTTTCCAACATGTTCCACACGGTCTGGTGTATCATGGCTTATGCGATATAAATGACACGGATTTCGGTCATTCAATTCAATCTCGAACAGATACGTAGCACTGTCAGACCACGTTACCTTTGAATCGGTTGCAAATAAAGAGTGTCGAGTAATCTCGGGTCGGCCAACCAGCTTGCCGCTATCATCGAACAGACGGTGCTCCAGGGGCCGTCCATCACGATCTGTTTCTGCTATCAAGCACCCAGGTTCATCAAAGCGATACTGAATGAACCGATTGCCGTTTGCTGAACGTTGCAGATAAATAGCACGAACCGTATCCTCAGTTATGGTCAATAAATACCATTCATCGCCCGTTGTAGCCAGTGAAAAGATTCTGTTTCCCCGCCACGTGACATTCTCTCTAATCTGCAGTGACCTCCGGTTAGCTTCCCCGGGTAATGTGAAGAGGTCCTGTTCAATGAATGCTGTGTCATTTGGATGGAGCCAAGCAATCATTGAATCAGAAATCCCAATAAGCGTGCCATTTTGTGCTGAGCGTATCTGCCTATACCTGGCTGGAATTATCGTCTGAATATTCTGGTCACCTGTCGCTGTATCAATGGCATACCATGAACCAGATGAACCCTTACCAAGTATTCCGAAACGCGCAGAGTATATCTTCTCGGTATTGCCACCAATACCACCAGCAGTTACTTTGATGCTCTTCCACGATCTGCCATAGTCCAGGGTAAATCTGGATGCTTCGGTAGCAATACCCGGCTCACAAGTTCGCGTTGGTTGATTTGAGCCACCACCGGGCCAGTTAGATGACTTTTCAAAGTTGACGCCATTGCCGTTACTCACAAGAGAGGTATTGCCAATCGATTGCTCAAGCGTGTTGCCAATGATTGATGCACAATCATTTCCCCAGAGAAACATTGCTGGACTTCCCTCAACCCTTGCATAATCTGATGGGCTCGATGCATTCTCAAAGGACATCCCTCGGTCATTGCTACGTAGCAGAAGTCCCGGTTCTACATTTGCCAGAAGCAAATAGGAATCTTGCGAATTCGATCGAATCGTCTCTTGTGCGAACATTGAAGTCAGTGATCCTAGTGCTGCTCTTTGGTATACTAGAGTAAATCTACTGCACTGCGCAACGACGTCAAGTGTTACTACAATAAATAGTGAACAGAGTAATACAATTGTTGCAATGTGCCTGCGCATGCTCATCCTAATGTTCGTTCAAAACAAACTTGGGCCACTCCGCGGTGTCGACCGTCTTCGTGAATCGCTATCCACCCAACATAACCCTCCATAAAAGACACCACAGGTGGCGATTCGTTACCGAGCACGTGCGATGCAATTACATGATCTGCACCCTCAATATGTTGATATACAAGATCAGTCTGCTGACCTTATGTCGAGAAATACCGACATCTCTATTCGCCCATATATTTTCCCTCTCCCCATAATTGACAGTGAAGCGAGCTGTAAACACATATATGGATAAGATGCCGCGATGGAAAATGACATCGATCGTCCTGGGTGTTTTGCCCCATACAGACTTGAAACAGCCTGTAGAATTCGAAGAACAACTATTTTCGTCATCAACGAGCTATAATCACTGTCAATGTGACTGGGGACAAATCAATAAGTAGGAACCCAGAAATAGAGCAAAGATGTGGCGGACGGTTTTCAATTGCCTTGCTTACTATCGTCATCGCACAGTTTATTACAGTGAGCTGCAATATGTTCGAAGTCCGTCGGGGCTGCACTCGAACCGACGTACTTAAATCGAAACAGTGCAGGGTGATGTTTAGAAATAACACGATCCTTGATGGCAGTACCGTAACGTATTATCCAGGTACGGAATCTGCATCAATTGAATATATCGTCGTAGATTATTCAAACGACAGCAATCGAGATTTTTTTCGTGAGCTGAATATTGATCCACGATTCATCGTCATGCATACTGTGCTGTACGTGGACTCCGTTGCCTACGACAACGTACTTTCCGAAGCAACAGGAGTATCCGGTGCGAGTGTCTATTGCCTTGATACGAGTAGCTCGGAGTTCCGCGTTTTCAACTATGCAATCGATACTACCACGCTACGATTCGTTGAACTGAAAGAATTGACGTATCGCCTCAGATCCCTTCGTACAAAGGCGTGGCAGTACATGGAAGAAATTGTTCTACCAGCAAATGGCCACCACCCGAAGGGAACAGTATTCATCCATCATGCTGAGCATGCAAGATTTGTACCCACAAGTGCTCCATTTGAATACTCGAGCGAAGGCGATGATGATAGCTATACAAAGGCTGTTCTGAATTACGAGCGTAAAGCAGATCCGTGACCGAGTACGATTTTTTTGTAGTCCATTTCAATGTTTAGAATGTAGCAACGATGCTGCACTACGTTGGATGTGAGATGGTTTGCTGAGTACTATTCCCCCGATACCATCACCGTCCACATCTTTCCTTCAGCGACAACGAAGGTAATGGCGTCTTGCAATGCCTGCGGATCTAGCTGACGGCCGAGCACGTCAAACACTTGGACGCAGCCACTGCGCGACAACGAAGTAATCCACTCCTGAGCTTGATCCCTCGTTAGTTGTATACGTTGAGTTAACGCTTGCTGATGTTCTATTGCACCATCCTTTACCGAGACGGTCGAAGCGGGTTCTTTAATTGCGTAAAGTACCGTTTCATTGCTACGTCCTATGTAGGTGGCTAGATAAAACGATCCGTTCCACCAGGCACCACCTAATATCTGTGATGTTGTATCGGATACGTCTGGCAACTCAATGAGCAAGGGGTCATTGTTGCCATTACTGAAGTAATGCAACCGTCTGCCATACTCACGTTGCGGATATTCGGCCAGGTACAACTGTCCATACTGCCCTGCGATACCTAGGTCTGAGACATTTTTTCGATTCCGATTCGGGTACTCGTGCATTGTAATGCCACCGTCCTTCAACGACATAGCGGACGGCCCATTGTTGTCAGCCCAGACCACAGAATCTCCCAATTCTGTCGCATTGAAACGTGATGATCCAACAAATCGTGCGTTTGTACGCAGATCATTCACGCAGTCAGATTTTAGCCGAGCCATATTTCGAGCAAAACAAAATACACTCCCGTCCTGCACGCCAACGACTTCATAGAAATCATAGTAGAATGAAGGATTCCAGTCTATACAAACCTGTTTTGATGTCTGCGTACTCGGATCTATCGTATACGCACCGCCTCCGTAGTTGTACCCTGCAATCACACCGGCAAAGCATGAAATCTGCTCACCCTTGTATCCACGATCATCTCCAGATGGATAGTACTTCCAGTTACTACCATCCAAGCTCACCGACGCATACAATGAGTCTACGCGATTTAGGTTCATAGTGGTGAACAGCAGCGTATCAATTAATACCGCCTGTTTCACTGGTTTGCCTTGAACCATAACCTGGCCCGTATTTCCTCGTTTGTCTAGATAGAACACATACGAGCTCTTGTCCGGGAAAGGCGTTTTTGAGCAAACTGTTACTCCATACCTCGACGCGCGCACCACAGAACCACGAACCTCATAACCATTGAGGTGTG
>CAZAGH010000090.1:0-5882 GCA_964484755.1 uncultured Melioribacter sp.
GCTGTAGCATCTCTCCGAATCCGGTGCGTGATAGAACAACGATCAAGATCGATCTCCATGATGTACAGCGTAATGTTGTACGAGTCGAAATCGTCGATCTGAGTGGCAACGTGATTGCTGTTCTCTATGATGGCAGCATGGCGCCGGATGTTCTGTATCTTGACTGGAACTGTATGGATCTTCAGGGTCAGCCGGTTATATCCGGTGTTTATCAACTGGTTGTTAGCATAGATGGCCTGAGATCGACATCAACGATAAATGTGGTACGGTGATACGATGAGGATTATGTCAATATGTATCGCGCTGGCAACGATTCTTATAGGGTGTAGCTCGGATAGTATGATCGCTCCATCATTAGGGATTATTCAGGGCGTCGTGAAAGATCCACGAACTGTTAGCCCCCTGTCGAATGTCCAGATCTATTCGATTCCAGGTACCAGCACAGTTCTGTCTGATCAGCAAGGGGCTTACCAGATAGATGGAGTAATGCCGGGTGAATATGTTATAAAGGCGTTCTACCGCGACAGTAACTTTATTGGCTATGCAACAATGCCTGTACGTGTCAATTCAGGGGCAACAACAACAGCTGATATCATCCTAAAGGTTGGTTCACCAGGAAAAGGTGTGATCGCTGGTCGTGTAGTCGATCAACAAGGCAGACCAGTCACAGGTGCAACTGTCGAAACCGTGCCAAAGACAACTGTCGAAACCACATGGAATGATGGATATTTTATTCTTACCGATATCATCTACGACTCACTCACTGTCAAGGTCAACAATGGCACCTTGTTTGGTTCTGCACGAGTTGCATTGAAGGCAGATGATATCGTGAAACTCGTCATTGTTGCCTATGAACAGGATCCATCAAAGGGATGGTTCAAAGGCAAGGTTACGTCGAAAGGCGAACCCGTTTCGGGTGCAGTTATACAACTTGATTCTTTGAATAGATCTGATACAACAGATGATCTAGGCGAATACAGGATATCGAATGTTCCTGTTGGTAGTCACCGAGTGTCCGTTGAACGAAGTGGTTTTTCAAAACGTAGTTTTATTCTCAACGCTATTGCTGATTCGGCAACAGTAAAGGATATCTCATTAGGGCTTACAGATTCGCTACCGAATGAGTCAATGGAACTGTATTTACCGTTTGATGCCAGTATCGATGATCGTTCTCCAAAGACACACAAGATGAAAGAAATGGGAACCGATATCAGGTTTGTACCTGATCGATATGGACGTCCGAATGAAGCGATTCAGTTCTCAGGTTGGAATGGAGTTTCCACCATAGATGGTGCGAAAATGAATTTCAAGCCAGTAACGATGGGTGCATGGTTGTACGTACCATCATCAACGGAAAAGGTACATCTAATTATGGGGAAAACGCCCCATCCTACAGGAGATGGATACTACATCGTTCTCGAAAACAATTTACTTTCCTTTATCTGGGTCACAAATGGTTTCAAGCAGGTTAGTAGGGCCGACATGATCATGGGGCGGTATCCACGTAACCAATGGTTCTGGATTGGTTATGCCGTTGGCCAGGACGGGAACGGCTATGCTACTGTGAACGGCGTTGAGAACATTAATCTGTCGTTCGTTTCAAATCCTATCGTGAATGAAGAGCAGTTTACCGTAGGTACGCTGCCGTCAACCACCAACAATCCCGGATTCACAGGTGCTATAGACCAGGTCGTGGTCTACAGCACCTTTAAGACGATTGAAGAGATCAAGCGAATCATGGAAACCAAAGAATGATCGGAACATGCGAGTAACTATTCTCTATCTCATCGCTGTGTTGCTGCTAGCGTCATGTACTGGTGGCGATGTTGTTGTGCCAATTGCACCAACCACAGGAACTATTCAAGGTGTGGTTCGGGGTTCTTCAGGAATAGCGCGCTTAGCTGGTGTCCAGGTTAGTACGATACCTGGAAGTGGTTCTCAGTTCACAGATACGAGTGGAGCATTCCGAATTGAGGGTGTGGCACCGAGAGACTACTTCATAAAAGCCTACCATGTCGACGCATCCCATGTTCAGTCTGCTATGCTTCCGATCAATGTTGTCGGAGGTTCGGTAACAAGTGTTGATTTGATCTTACGCGATAGCTCTTCGCAACGGGGATACATCTACGGAACTGTCGTCGATGAACAAGGACGTCCAGCCTTCGGTGCGCTCGTTACCACCCAACCCTCGACTACAACCGCAAGCGCTGATAGTTCGGGTGCATTCATGCTGCATGACGTATCCCCAGGAACGCTTACGGTAAAGGCGATGAAGGGTGACTTGATAGCGATGGAGCAGGTCGATGTCAATACGTATAGTCCTTCATCCGTAATACTCAGACTTGCTCCACGCGATGCGCAGCGGGGATATCTTACTGGAAGAGTCACCTCGAAAGGTGCACCGCTCGTGGGCGTTAAAGTAGGAATTGAGATCCTCAACATCTATGACACTACAGATGCAAATGGTGAATACACATTGCGCTACATCTGGCCCGATGAGTATGATTTGCGCTGCTCAGGTGATGGATACGTAACTCGTCGAGAGCGCGTTATTGTGCAGGGCGGAGTTACATCGACGTATAACGTTGAACTCGAACCGGGTTTCGATATCTCGCAAGATGGTCTTGAGCTCTATGTGCCCCTTAATCAAAACTACTTGGACTATTCGCCTCGCAAAAGGGCGATGAAGTATTATGCTGGACGCTTTGTTCCCGATCGACATGGCAACCCAACGGGAGCACTCGAGTGTTATGGTGGCGGCGGTGTTGCGACTGCCTCAGGCGAGGGAATGAACCTCCTCCCCTTGACAATGGGAGCATGGCTGTATGTCCCAAGAGGCTACATAGGAACGAATGAGCAGTTTGTGTGTGGGACGATCGATCCTGTCACGGGAGACGGTTACTCTATCATATTGAATGATTATGGGGTCCAGTTCCTCTACTACACCGAAAAAGCATCGCGTGGATTCAATCTTGTGAGCGCTAATTACTCTCGTGATACATGGTTCTGGGTTGGAATGTCTGTCGGTGCGGATGGAACAGGTTATGTCACACTCAATGGTCAGCCCAGCCAACCGATATCATCCAGTTCATTGACAGCACCAGTCAAGACTTCTGCGCCATTTGGCATTGGTAGCGTGATGAACCGTGTTCGATACACACTCAACGGAAGAATCGATCACGTTGTGGTGTATAGTCGAAAGGTGCCGTTTAATGAACTTGTGCAGATCATGGAAAATGGGGACTGAGGTACGTATGCATGTACGCGTTATGATACGTTGTTGTCTATCCATGTTGATCTGCCTTGCATTGTCGCTCGTCCTCGTGGGATGCTCGGGCACCGATGTCATTGCACCAACGGTTGGTTCGATAAAGGGTACAGTCAGAGACCCCGCCGGACAGCGTACACTCTCTGGTGTTCAGGTGAGCACGGTGCCTGGAACAAGTTCACTCATGACGGATGCTAACGGAGCTTATCAGATCAATGAGGTTGTACCCGGAGACTATCTCGTACGCGCCTACTACATCGACACGTCCTACGTAGCATCTGCAAACGTACCAGTGAGTGTTCGTGCTGGCTCGGATACTCGGGCGGACATTGTGTTGAAGTATGGTTCCTCACCAATGTGCAGTATCAAAGGCCAGGTTGTTGATTCCATCGGCAATCCTATTGCTGGGGCGTTGATCACAACTACTCCAAGAACGTCAACAAAGCTTACCGATGCGAATGGTTCGTTTATACTGCATGATTTGCCTCCTACCATCGTGACGCTGTATGCTTCGCGGGATGCGCTCTATGGAACAGCCCAAGTAGATCTACAGCAAAGTACATATGAACGAGTGACAATAACAGTTACTGCCACTGACCTAAGTCGTGGACAAATTGCTGGAAAGGTTCTCACAGAAGGTGTCCCTGCTCAGGGGGTAATTGTGCGCGTAGAAGGTACATCTATGATCGATACGACTGATGCGTACGGAGAGTACATCATCAGAAGAGTACCACCAGGCTCGTACAGTGTCCGTTACTCTAAGCAAGGTTATCAATCGCGTCGTGTTACGCTCGAAGTTGCATCGGGTGTGGAAACGCGACGTGAGATTGAATTACGCACCGGACTCGACATCTCAGAGCAAAACCTGGAGTTATATCTCACGTTTAACAATGACTATCGAGATCAATCTCCTGCCCAGCGGAACATTGATTTTCTAGGCGGCACCTACGAGACAGATCGGTTCGGTGCACCAGGTGGTGCATTACAGTGCTATGGATCTGGTGGTGTTACAACGAGCCCAGGACTTGAGCTCAACGCCTTATCGATGACTATCGGTGCATGGTTTAAGATCCCAAGTGGAAACATCGACAAAATGATGCTTCTTGGAAAGACAGATCTAGCTGCAGGCGAAGGATATGCATTCTACATTGAGCAGAATAAGCTGGTGATTGTTCACGCTGTTGACAGCAAGATCAATGCACAGTGGAAATTCGAATTCAGCTCTGTACCACGCGATGAATGGTTTTGGGCAGGCTACTCTGTGCATTCGGTTGGTACGGGAGTCGCAAGTATTAATGGCACGATGAACGTCGAGAAATGGTTCATAAATCCCTACAATCATGGTATTCTCACGGAGAACCCGTTACGCGTAGGAATCGTTGACAACAGCTCTGGCTGGCAGGGTCTCAAGGGTATGGTTGATCATGTTGTGGTGTATAGCCGGCCTATGACACTCGAAGAACTCAAGAAGAATATGATCAATGGCGACTAGGCACATACTCATCTTCTGGCTGTGCGCATTGCCATTATTCGTGGCTTGCACCAGCAGCAATACGCTAGTCCCGCCCGATTCGGCCGCTCCTGGTTCTATCATCGGGCGTGTGAGTATTCCACTCCAGCAACGTGAAGTTCACAACCTCAACATATTTACGATTCCTAGTACTCGCACTACCTCTACAGATAGCTCAGGTAGCTTTCGTATTGTCGATGTTCCGCCTGGTGACTATACGTTGTATGCGCGCTCCTATAACGAACGTGCGATTGCTTCGGCAAATGCACGTGTGTCAGTCCATCCCGGAGATGCAACTACAGCCGACCTTGTTGTCTCGTCATCTACTGCAAACATGGGTGCAGTTAAAGGGGTTGTGCTTGACGAACGATCACAACCGGTCAGTGGCGCTGCTATTCAATCTATGCCAGGTGAACGCGAATACCTTTCGGGTATTGATGGCACATTCATTATTCCTGATGTATCGGCCGGTGTGTATCGAATCTCTGCCACGAAGGATACCACCAGCGGAGAGGTACAAGCGGATGTGCAAGAACGGCAGCTTTCAACGGTAGAGATCATGCTGCGTCCCATCGATACAGTAAATGCGACTCTCATAGGAAGCGTTCGTGAGTCTACCCTTCCACTTGAAGGTGTTGAGGTACGTATCGTATCTCTCGGAATTGTCGATACTACTGATGCTAAAGGCACATATCGGATTCCGAATGTTCCTGAAGGAAACTATTACGTGCGGTTTGAGAAACAGGGATATCGAATGCGTAATATCCCGTTGAAGATCTCACGACCTGGTCAGTCACGCATTGACGCTCTGATGGTGAAGGGAACCGATATCCCCGAGCGTGGCCTTGAGTTGTATGCCAGACTCAATGGTCGTACTGATGATGGTTCGCCCCGTGACAGAGAAATGAAGATGCTAGGGGGCGAGTATACCACCGACAGATTTGGTAACCCAACGGGTGCGCTTTCCTGTAACGGTAGTGGTGGCGTTGAAGTTCTGGATACTCTTGGTCTGAATGTTCTTCCAATCACGCTTGGCGCTTGGATCTACGTTCCTCGGGGCCCTGACGTGGATCAACTTATTCTCGGAAAGTCTGATCATCCATC
>CAZAGH010000091.1:0-5871 GCA_964484755.1 uncultured Melioribacter sp.
TTCCCGCTTTCGCGGGAAAGACGATATGCATCGTCCCCAGTACCTTGTACCCGTGTGTACCCTCGTACCCTTTCGGGCTCGCCACCGGCTCTTTCGGGCGGCACGATACACTGTGCCCATAATCAACGAAAACAGTAGGGCCAGGTTCGCCCCACCGAAAGCCGGGGCAGGTCAGTATAGAGTAGTGTTGGCGACGCAGCAGTAATTCACCAGACCAGAAACTTCAGCGGCGCCTCATTGAGAATGCGCACAAAGTACACTCCAGATTGCAGCTGTGGTACTCTGGTTTGTAATGATCCTGCTTGAATCGGCACGCTTTCTACAAGACTTCCTATGAGTGAATAATATTCTGCCTGGCCAGAATTGAGTAATGGCTTGGAGAATACAATCTCACCTTTGCGCTCTTGAATACAAATGCTAGCGTCAACTTTTGTTGACGTCGCCTTTGAATCGAGGACGAATATGCTCCATCGGCAGGACAAAGAAGCCCTTCCATCAGTACTGATCCGTACGGACGAAATACCGACTACCGCTCGGTCATCACTAAGCAATTGCGGTTTGAAATAATCGTAGCCAACGAATTTTTCACCTACTTCTACCGTGAACACATATTCAAACATTTCTTGTCGTGCGGCAGCACAATCAATGGGCCTGACGAAAGAGACCAATACTGTATCTCTTTTGAGGCCAGCATCACGTGATGGAAAGAATTCTGGAGTCGGATACACAAAAATGAGTTTATCACCATAAACATCTGAAACATTCCAAAAGTCATATTGCTCCACACCAAATCCAAGAGCCGGACAAATGAGTTTACGTGGTTTTATGTTTGTTCCCTCATATATGTATCCCTGATTATCTATAAACGCAGTATCATTCACAATCTTCATCGTTGTGTTAGCTGTGTGATCGTTGAAATTGAAATTCATACGATGAAGCAGGGTTTCCCACGTCCGCCCATTGTTCGTGCTAACATCCACGATATAGTATGGGTTACGGTAGAGCCTACTGGGATCATCTTCAATGCCAAGATCATTTCTACACGGAAGTACCGTTTGCATTGCCAATATTGTGTCGTTGATTCTGTCAATAAAACCCGGTTTTACAGGATTTCCTTCTATGCATTTCTCCTTGCCCGGCCACCTTTGATCTATCCGGGTTGTGTCTAGCACTCGTTGTGAAACAACCTGCAATTGTTGATCCACAGTGATCAGATCTCGCCCACTGTATTTATTCATTGGCATTGCGTCAGTGTGCTCCAATGAGTCATTCCAATCAAGTTCATATAGTAGCATTCCTTCGGGTCTGCCTCGAAATGAGATACTCATGTACCTGCCTTTTTTGCGAGGCAACACTTCCGTCCATGTTGCACCCCAATCCGTAGAATAATAGGCTGCCGTAGAAGTATTGCAGTACCGCAAGAGCCCCAGCATAGATGGCATTGTGTCCAGTGGTGGGCGGTGCTGACCTACTACGACCACATTCCCGTTAGCGGTGGTGTCATAGCTGAACGGTTCAAAGACGTAAGGAAAATCCGGGCGGGGCAGCAGCACTGTGTCGAACGTTCGCCAATAGTCTCGTGTTGTAACCACCCTTACATTGGTATCGGAGAGAAACACCATGCCACGCCCATCATCGGCCGCAATAACATGACTCACTATATGGTTCGTTGCAAATCGTATTTCGCGCCATTGGGCACTGAGTGAGAGGCTCGCACTGATCAAGAGCACAATAAAGATCAGCCGATCTTTACCATTTGTCCGCATGACGGCACTCCTTTGTTACTTACGATGAACCACATGTAGTAGCCGGGTGGCAATATATTGCCATTACGCGGAATGCGAATCTCGTACCTACTCGTTGTCATTGACCCGTGTGGATACAGCCTCACAGCACGCTGATCGTAACCGAATCCATGCGTAAATGATGCACATCGGATAAGAATCGCATAGGTTGACAGATCGACAACAGAAAGGTCGTTTAAAAGTCGTATTGGCACCACCTCACCGTAGGAGAAAGTATCTCCTTCAACCACAAACTCCGGTTGGGGGCCGTTGTTGTAATAGTCTGGAGTGATGATTTCAATCTCACGGAATGATCTTTCCTTATGCACTTTGAAATACTCATCACTCACGTTTCCACCACCTACCATAACGCGCCCGTCTAGTAACAGGATTGCAGTAGAGTGGTAATGGCGCGGAATAAGAACTCGAGAGTCCCTGTCGGTTCGCCAATAGTCTTGCAATGGAGTTGCGCCAGGAATAAAGTACTCCACCTCTTCCACTCTCCTGTCTTCAAGCACATCTGGTTTCCCGTCAACATATGGGGTGTCCACACCTCCAATCGCCATCACACTTCCATCTGGCATTAGTACGAGGTTGCCATATTGGCGATAACGATCATTTCGCTTGCGCCCTTTATAATCCTTGCTGAAATCCCGTTTGCGATTAGCGTGAACCCACGTTGCCTTCGGTGAATTAGGTTCAATCGTGCAGTCGCGGCCATTTAAAAAAGTCATCACTCTCGGCTGCGCTCGGACTTCGTCGGAAGTGCTATTTACGTCTAGAGGAAGCAGTACAGCGGGGTCGTCGAATCCCCATATAGGGCCATGAGCCTCAGGAGCTTCTTTGGTTGCCTCGAAGACCTGCCTGTTGTTCCAAGGCTGATTGGGATTGAAAACGTAGCTATTGTCTCGGAAGACTCGGCCATTTACATCAACCTTATTCTCATATTCACCTGTCATTCTATTGAATAACAACTCAACGATCTTCTTGTTAATCCGCTCTTCTTCTTTTACACGTCCGTCAACGGGCACCACAGGCAAGGATCTTAGTGATGTAGCCGAGAAAATCTCGCCATTCGGCAGAAGCATCATTCGAGGGTATAGACCCTGGAATTCCTCGCGAACATTGAGTTTACTATCTAAAGGACCAATTGGAGATGGATCCGCCGAGCCCATACTTACATTACCATTCTCAATGACCGTAACAATTTGTTCTCCATCTTCTGAAAGTATCTCCAAATCAAAATTCGTATGTGGAATGCTTGCTAGAGTGGGGTGTCCGTCACAAATGAACACCTCACCATTTCCTAGTACGACAGACGAAGGATACCATCTTCCCTCACGCATCTTATAACTGAGTTTCTTGAATGTGTTCTTTCTCCAATCAAACACCGTGACATCTTGCAGACCTGGCCAATGGTGAGCATCTTGATGTACTTCTTCCCGCCTCAGTGTACCACCCATAATGACTACATTGCCGTTTCCTAAGGTACTATGACCTGCGCAGAAAATATCGAAGGGTGGTCCTTCAATAGGTAGGACTTCGTTTGTTGCCGGTCTGAAGATTGCGACACTGTCGCTTCTATCAAATTCATGCTGATCGTTCTCTTGTCCATAGATCGATCCACTGAAAAACAGAATGTCGCCATTTGGGAGATTGGCTACATGGACTGGTCGTGCCTTTGTTACAGCATCAGAAATAACGATCGTCACGTTGCCTGGTTTCAATTGGCGAGGCGGAATCACCATTGGATATTGCACAACCTTTTGCATATAGTCACCGAATCGTACTGCATTGCCAAGGAAATTTTTGTTGCCGATGTTCTGATCAAATGCAATCACACAATGCAAAACAGGAAGGCGCAGACTTTGACTACACTTCTTTATATAATCTAGGTCCTGCTCCCTAAGTGCAACGGAACTTGAGAAAGCAATAGTTGAAGGATCGTAAACCCAGCGCCTGTCTGCGCACCAATAACTTTCCTTTATTCGGGGGATATCCGAGATCTTAAATTGGGAAGTGCCAAGGAAGCGAACGTTCCGAGAACATTCAATGTTGTTGCCACCAACATCGTTCTTGTTTCCAATTGGGTAACTCTCCCACTGCTGAGGTTCGACTTCAGCCCAAGAAGGTTCAACGAGCCAAAAACCAACCGTAATGGTAGACCGGGAATTACAAGGGTCTCCGCCATACCCGGCAGTCTGTGTGACTTCAACTATCGCCGTGACTTCTCTACGCTCAATGTCAAGTCCAATGCAGCAAATCCTTTCCCAACAGTTGCTGGAATTGCCCGTACGCGGCGGCGTCAATGGCCTGAAGTCAATTGGAACATCTAATTTAGGACCCAAGGGTCCCGATGAATCTGAATCAATCGGGTAGCGAGTTCCGAGTGTCATTTTGGGTGGTAACAGCAATTGCCATGGATCACGCGCTTGTTCAAAAAAAACTTTTGCGCTGGCTGACTGACCTTGCATCAAGCCGCTAATAAAGTCATCCACCTCAGAATGTGGAATTTCTGTTCGTAGGCTCTGCGGCGGGGAGCCAGACCAGAATTCGTCCCAATGTGGAATGCGACCCACGATGATAGTGCGTCCATCTTCTGTTTGATCCACAACATCGGTCCATCTGCTTGGTGGATTATTGGGTTGCACTGGTCCTTTGAGCTGTATTCCCGGCTCAGTCGGATATACCACTGGATACAGTTTCTGCTTGCAATTGATCTCAACAATTGGAGGCCAAAACCATGGGGTCTGCTGCATGTCAATCTGCTCCATTGCCTCTGTCCTCATAGAGCGAAGTAACCAGCAATTGAGCTAGGCGTGCTTGGATTAAGGGCGACATGGGGACACCACACCTATACAGCAATTACTTCCATCTCAAACATCGAGTAGTCGGGAGTCGAGTTATTGTTGATACCCATCAAGCCAAGCGTATAGCGTCCAGGCTGGTTGAACACGAGGTTTAGTGTCTGTGCACCTGAATACGGTCCGTTCGCCCAGCGGAACACGGGAATAGTTCCTTGTGCATCACCACGCGTGGCGGCATTGTCCATTATGCTCAGTTGGAGTTCGGTGAAGGTTGGCGATGACCCAATATTCAATGGAATCGCATTGGACCATAGTACCCCACCTTTGACGAAGATCATCTTCTGTAGTGGAGGTGCCGTTGCAGCCAAGGTGTTCACCGAGAGATTATTCATGTTCCATGCAGCAGCCTCGAATACCATCTGTTGTTGGTCAGACGCATTCGTTGTCACAGTTACATCGCCATTATAAACAACCGGAGAAGGAATCCACACCGAACTCCCAGATGGCATTCGATAGTCTGGGCTTAGGTACCACGTACCTGGGTTAAATCCAAGACGCGCCATTGCTAAAATGTCCCGAGGGTCAGTTGGCATCTGACAAAGCAGATCGTTCCAGCTCTGAACCTGATTTCGAGAATTACATCCGCAGCTCATGATTGCTCCAACTAAATTGTTTGTAAACATAAAATCATATTCGCACTACGGCGAACATTCACCCCTTGTGTTGAACGTAATTGATTTATTACTGCCCTAACACTGCTGTGGTAATCCGCCAACCTGCCGTTATTGAAACAAACCCACGTGCCTTTTGGCTAGTGACGCCCCCGGAACTTTCAAGATTGCGATTCACAGCGTGAATTTTTACGTAAATCTATTGCCACTATCTACCCCCATTTATCTCTCCCTAACCTATTCCACTGTCACCATAACCTTTCGTGTTTTTACTTTGCCAGTAAGGCTTGATGTTAGTACTCATGATGTTTACGTTTCATGAAGCTGTTATTGAAATAACGGATCAATTATTACTACTGTGGGTGACTGTGTACTTCCCGAAAGTGCCTGCTGAGATGCTAGAGAATCACTGGCGACTTGTTGAATTGCTGTCGAGTTCATCTCCACAAGCTGATTGTACTGCGCTGTGGTGATCTGCTGTCCAGGTGAAAGCAGCCCCATCCATAAGAGTATTGCTAAGATCAGTTCCATGGCACGCCTTTTCAGATGTTATCGATAGATTGGTTTCTCCAACTTCTGAAAGCGCCAAGTATGAGGTCATGCTTCTAG
>CAZAGH010000092.1:0-5832 GCA_964484755.1 uncultured Melioribacter sp.
CCAGAGCGGGGCGACATTGTACTGCTCAGCTTCGATCCCACACGCGGACGAGAGCAGCAGGGCACGCGTCCGGCTGTTGTGATCTCACCGAAGCTGTACAATCGGGCTTCGGGTTTAGCGCTGGTTTGCCCCGTTACCAGTAAAAGCAAGGGTTATCCATTCGAGGTAGCGATCTCTGCGGACGAAGGCATGGAAGGGGTGGCGCTGGTTGATCAAGTTCGCCGCATAGACTGGAAGGCTCGCTCCGCGCGAAGTATTGGTGTGCTGACAGCCGAGCAGATTGATGATGTGCTGGCAAAACTCAGGACGTTGACGGATTAGATTGAAATTCGAAAGCGGCACTTCCGATTTTCAACAATATATTGCGCTATGATTCAACGAGTCTCACGGATACGAAGGATTGAGGAAGCCCTGAAACGCAGTCCTGTTGTGCTGCTATCTGGCCCTCGACAATGTGGTAAGACCACTATTGCGCGTGAGTTCGTTGCGCTTGACTCGTTGAATTACTTCGATTGTGAGGATCCTCGAAGTCTTGCACGGCTTGAGGAACCTATGACGGCTTTGTCGTCATTAGAGGGCATCGTCGTTATCGATGAGGTTCAACGCAGACCTGATTTATTCCCTGTCTTACGGGTTCTGGCAGACCGGCCCAATGCAAACGCCACATTCCTTGTGCTGGGAAGCGCTTCCGGAAGTTTGCTGCGGCAAACATCTGAGAGTTTGGCGGGCAGAGTAGAAGTTGTTGCAATGCAGGGGTTCACTCTTGGAGAGATTAACGAGTCGGACGCATCTCAGCTATGGTTACGTGGCGGATTTCCACGATCATTTCTTGCTGCGACTGATGACGACAGTTGGATGTGGAGAAAACAGTTTGCTGCAACACTTGTCGAACGCGACCTACCCTCATGGGGTGTGCGGGTGCCGAGTGCTACATTGCTAAGATTTTGGCAGATGCTTGCTCATTATCATGGACAAATATGGAATGCTGCCGACATAGCTCGTTCGATGGGGCTGAGTGAGCCCACGGTGCGATCATATCTTGACATTATGACTGATGCGCTGGTCGTTCGGCAATTGCAACCGTATCACGCGAACATTGCCAAGCGACAGGTAAAGTCACCAAAGATATATATGCGCGATACAGGGCTGTTGCATCAGCTTTTGAGTATTCGCAGTAATCATGATCTCTTGCACCACCCAAAGTCGGGAGCATCGTGGGAAGGATGGATCATCGAAGAGATACTTGCCAGTGTCGAACCCGATTCTTTCTGGTTCTGGGCAACACACTCAGGTGCCGAGATTGATCTGTATATCGAGTTGTTCGGCCGAAAGATTGGAATTGAGTGCAAACGGACGGACCACCCAAAGGTTACTCGATCAATACGGCAAGCGATAACCGACCTTCAACTCGACGAGGTTATCATCGTGCACTCCGGTGATTCGACATTCCCCTTGGCTGATAATGTGCAAGCAATGTCGGTGCAATCTGTTGTTCAATATCTCTCGAAGCGTTGACTGCCTTGCCAAATGGGTCCAACCCATCATTACCGAATCTGACGTTCGATTTCTTCCAACGTTTGTTGGCTCAGGCGTTTGGTTTCGAAGAGGGTACGCAGCATTTCCCAGGTGTAGATGCCGGTGTCGTGTCCGTCTTTCCAGGCAACCTGGACGCCGTAGTTACCTACGGGGGTAATGGAGGCCAGCTCGTTCATGCCGGGGTTAAACGTCTTCATGCCGGGGAATACCACTTGCCCCATGATTTCCTCGCCCGAACAATGGGCGCAAGGGCAGGCGTCGCGCAGGTCGGAGAGGAGAATCGACGACTCCAACCCGTCCGACCAGGTGGAGCTCAGGACAACGTCGTTAATGCGTTTCAGTGATAGGGGGCGATGCATGACGCAAACTTCGCCAACTTCTTCGGTATTTTCGTGCATGGAATCACGATACAAATCATTTGTCGCTATCGAAAACCTTAGCGATCACATCGGCCAGACAGTGACGCTCAACGGATGGGTCTACGACAAGACAGAAAAAGGCAAGCTCATCTTTATCAAGCTCCGCGATGGCTCGGGCATTGTTCAGTGCGTGCTCTTCAAGCCAAACGTAAGCGAAGAGATCGCGGGCAACGCCGGACTGCTCACGCAAGAGTCAAGCGTGTCGATCACAGGTACCGTGCGTGCCGAACAGCGAGCCCCCTCGGGTGTAGAGCTTGATGTGACGGATGTTAAGATCTGGCAGCTGAGCAAAGACTATCCGATCACGCCAAAGGAACACGGCGTTGAGTTCCTCATGGAGCATCGTCATTTATGGCTGCGCTCTGCACGACAGCATGCGATCATGCGCGTGCGTGCACGCGTGATCAAGGCCATTCGCGATTTCTTTGACGGCAATGGATTCCGTCTGATGGACTCGCCGATCTTTACACCGAATGCCTGCGAGGGCACGTCCACGTTGTTCGAGACGGAGTACTTCGATCTTGGCAAGGCATATCTCACGCAGTCGGGTCAGCTTTATGCAGAAGCTAGCGCCATGGCGCTCGGTAAGGTGTATACGTTTGGTCCAACGTTCCGTGCGGAGAAGTCCAAGACAAGGCGCCACCTGACAGAGTTCTGGATGGTAGAGCCGGAGATGGCGTACTTCGACCTGAACGACGACATGGATCTTGCTGAAGACCTCGTTGAGTACATCGTGCAGTCATGTGTAAAGGACTGTCAGCGAGAGCTCGCAACGCTCGGACGCGATGTCTCAAAGCTCGAAGCGGTGCGACGTCCGTTCTATCGTATGTCGTACTCCGAAGCTGTAGACTGGCTGAACAAGAACAACGTCAAGCTCAACCGCAAACAGCCGGACGGATCAGAGATCCAGATCGACTTCCCATGGGGCGAAGACTTCGGTGCGCCGCAGGAAGAAGCGATCATGCAGCAGTTCGATCGTCCGTGCATCATTCACCGCTACCCAACAGAGGTGAAGGCCTTCTACATGAAGCGCGACCCTGAAAACGAAAAGGTCGTCCTTGCCATGGACATGCTTGCTCCAGAAGGGGCTGGAGAGATCATCGGTGGTTCACAGCGCGAAGACAATCACGATCTGCTCCTCGAGCGTCTGCGTCACGAGAACCTTCCTGAAGAAGCCTTCCAGTGGTACCTGGACCTGCGGAAGTTTGGATCTGTGCCGCATGCCGGCTTTGGTCTTGGCGTTGAGCGTACGGTAAAGTGGATCACTGGTGCAGAGCACATCCGCGAGGTAATACCATTCCCTCGGATGATCTACCGCATCGTGCCGTAAACATCGTTACTGAATACTTCGAACGAGTTCGCTCGTGGATGCTGCGCGTTCACGAGCGACGTCATTTATGACCGTTCTGAACTCTGGATACGACTCAATAATTCGGTCGAACGTGCGCGCGTCGAGTACAAAGAGGTCGCAATACTCAAGAGCACGTATGCTGACGTTTCGCTTACGCTTTTCGAGCAGTGCCATTTCGCCGAAGAAATCTCCTGTTGTCAGTGTGCCCAATGTCAGACCATCACGGCTGATCGCCTCTACCATTCCAGTGCTGATGAAGTACATATACCTCGGGGAGTCATCAACATGAAACACATACTCTCCTGGCGTAACAACGATCGCTCTGCCGGCATCAGAGATCTCGCGAAGGAGTGCGTCGCTCGCATCCTTAAGAAAGTGGACACGCTCTAAGAGGTCTCGTCGCAGATACATTGCAACCTCGCTTCGCATGCCCCATGGAAGAAGCTTGAGTAGCGATGGTTCATCCGAACCAACCTTGCGATCCCACATGTACGATAGATAGTCGATGATGCGCGCCTGCAGAGATTGTGGCACCCTATGGAATCGCAGAAATGATGTCACGCGCTCCATTGTTGCGGCATGTTCGGAATGTATCGGATCGACCCGATTCAGAATCGATGCAATGTTGCCGATGAGCCATGCAAAGAGCACGTAGCCGCATAGCATGACAACGGTTGCATACATCATTTGTGCATCAGTGGTCGGTGTGATATCGCCATACCCCACAGTGCACAGCGTTGAAACGGCCCAGTACACGGCATGCAAATAGCTGCCGACATACTTCTGTGTAGGCACTTGCAGCGCCATCCAGCCGCACGCAACAAGATGGACCGTTATGGCCAGGATATATGCAAACTGACCAAAGCGAATGAGTGCATTGCCTCGGTACATCTGCAGCATCCACTGGCGAATGAACCCATGTACTGTGATGATCTTCAACAGGACCAGCAGTCGGAGCGGTGAATCTTCGGGAAAACACAGCGGCACCACCACAAGCAGATCAACCATGAAGTGGAAGCGGCGATACATGTCGGCATGATCTTCCCCTCGTGCCTTGTGCTTTCGATACTTGATGATTGGGTCGGCTACTAACACCAGGCCCATCACTACGGTGATGATCTCCCACGAGGAAGACTGAGCCGATGGCAATACGAGCTCCAGTGGTATGCGGTATGCAAGTGCAAGCATGCCGGCTGCCACGAGAAAATTCCACAGGATCTCACTCGCACGTACGGCATTCCTTCTGTACTTTCGTGGCTCACTCATCACGAAATCTACCATTTCCAACGATCTTCTTCACTACGACTACCATGGCAGACACACCAGCAACAAACGGCGCAGAGAACATCTTTTGGGATCTATCAGACCTGTATGCATCAACGGATGAGAAGGGGCTTGGTGGAGACCTCGCAACGATCGAGCAGCGCTCTTTAGACTTCCGCAATCGATGGTATGGCAAGTTTGCTTCGCTCTCTATTGCTGACTTCATGACGATGGTGCAGGAGTATGAGCAGCTCGTTGAGAATTACGATCGCATGGGATCGTATGTGCACTTGCAATGGTCCACCGATTCAGAACATCCAGAATATGGCAAGCTGATGCAGCGCGTTACAGAAACGCTCAGCAAGGCTTCCTCACATTTGATCTTTGTCGACACCGAACTATCAGCACTTTCAGAAGCGCGCATCACCGAACTTCTTGCAGCGCCGGAAATGGCAAGCCGTAAGCACTGGCTCGAGCGTGTGATGGACTATAAGCCCCATACACTTAGTGAAGATGTTGAGCAGGCTCTCTCTGCGAAGAGCGTCTCATCACGTTTTGCATGGGTGCGTCTGCATGATGAGATCTCGAATGCAAAGATGTTTACGTTCCGCGGACAAGAGCTCACGATTGCGCAGATGACGAAGATGCTCTACGATGCAGATCGCGCAACGCGTAAGGAAGCAGCCGAGACATTGTCGGCCGGACTCAAGACGGATGCCAAGACGCACGCCTACGTGTTCAACACGATCATCGGCGATTGCGAAGTCAACGACCGTCTGCGCAAGTACCCAACGTGGGTATCCAGCCGCAACATGTCGAATGAAGTATCCGATGCCTCTGTGCAGGCATTGGTTGATGCTGTCGTATCACGCTACGATCTTGTCCACCGCTACTATGCCCTCAAGCAGCGTCTGCTCGGACTTGATAAACTCTATGATTATGACCGCTATGCTCCGGTAACGGAAGACTCTGACTTCTACACGTGGGAAGAGGCGCGCAAGATCGTCGTTGATTCGTACACATCATTTGACAAGCGTGCGGGCGACATCGCATCGATGTTCTTTGAGAAGAACTGGATCCATGGACCAGTCAAGAAGGGTAAGCGTTCTGGCGCGTATAGTGCAGGTACCATTGCGTCTGTGCACCCGTATGTGTTTATGAACTACACGGGAACAAGCCGCGACGTGCAGACACTTGCGCACGAGCTTGGCCACGGCGTACACCAGTATCTGTCACGTCAGCAAGGCCCCCTGCTCATGGACA
>CAZAGH010000093.1:0-5774 GCA_964484755.1 uncultured Melioribacter sp.
TTTCATTCGACGAGCCCATGGCGAACTCATCCATGTTCGTCTTGCCGATCACAAGCGCCCCAGCATCCATCAAACGTTCAATCACCGTGGCATTGTAAAGAGGGTCGAACCCCTCAAGCATACGTGAGGCACACGTTAGTGGCTGACCGGTGACGCTGATGTTGTCCTTTACGGCAACGACTAGTCCCTCTAGTGGACGAGCCAGCCCAGAAGAGAAACGCTCGTCTGAGGCGTCGGCTGCACTACGGACACCATTGGTGTCCACATGCAAAAACGCATGAAGCGAAGACTGCGCCTCGATGGAGGTGAGAAATGTCTCAACAGTTGAACGAACCGTGGCCCCGCCTGTAATGAAGGTGCTACGGTCTTCTGAGTAACTCATGGATTCGTTGGTGTTGTTGTGTCGTTAGATGTCGTTTCCTGAGAAGCGTCAGGATTCGGAGGAGTTGTCACCTGTGACGGTGCACCAGCTCCCGAATCTTGTGTAGAGCCCGGAGATGCCGGTGATGAAACGCCACGCTCGCGTGAAACACCATCGGCAACAGGCGTTACCACAGGACGTGGCGGTGCGTCAACTGAGAGGGCATCTTGGATGGCCGCATCAGCTGAGATGTCGCGTATCTGCTGCGTCAAATCCTCCTGTGCTTTGCGGAACTGCCGAACACCCCGTCCAACTTGTTGCATGAACTTGGGTATGCTCTTTGGACCGAACAGTAGTATGATCGCCAGAATGATGACGACAAGCTCAAAACCACCTACGTCGAACATGTTCGTCTGGTATTAGTTCTTCGGTTCCGAGGATGTCGTTGGTTCCGACTTCTTTGGTTCCTGTTCTTCCGTACCGTTCGATGCTTTCTTGAATTCACGGATACCCGAACCAAGCCCCTTCATGAGCTCAGGAATTTTACGTCCGCCAAACAGCAGCACGATGACAAGGATGATGAGGAGGATCTCTGGTAGACCTGGTTTCATAGTGGTCGTACTCCGTAGTGTTTCATGGATCAGTGACGCAAATTACGCCACCATCGCGTTGCATTGACGCGCAAGACTGTGAAATACATGCAATCCGTCAGCTGAGCCAAGCAATGGCTCGCAGGCCCGTTCAGGATGCGGCATTAATCCCATGACATTTCCAGACGCATTCATGATGCCCGCAATATTGTTCAGGCTGCCATTGGGGTTGGCCTCTGGCGTAATGGCACCTTCTGGGGTGCAATACCTATAAAGGACCTGTCCGTTGTCCTCAATTGCGGCCAGCATATCAGCGGGAGCTGTAAAACGACCTTCTCCGTGAGCGATCGGGATGCGAATAACATCACCCGCACTAATAACGTTGGTAAAGGGGCTGTCATTGCGCTCAATGCGCAGATGCACATCCTTGCAGACAAACGAGAGGTTCTCGTTCCGGATCAACGCACCAGGGAGCAGGCCCGATTCGCAGAGAATCTGAAACCCGTTGCAAATGCCGAAGACGTATCCGCCTTTGTTGGCAAAACGAATGACTTCTTCCATGATGGGAGAGAACCGTGCGATTGCCCCTGTGCGCAGGTAGTCCCCGTAGGAAAAGCCCCCTGGCAGGATGACCACATCGAGAGAGGCTGGCAGACTTGTGTCTTTGTGCCACAGGGCGTGCACAGTGTTTCCGGTAAGCTCAGAGGCATAACGGGCATCTGCATCACAATTGGAGCCAGGAAACGTAACGACGCCGATGTTCATGCCGCAACCCCTTCATGGAGGGTGAAGGTGTAGTCTTCCATCACTGGATTCGTCAGAAGCTTATCGCAAGCCTCCCGGATCATGGCCGACGCAGATTCCTGGTCAGCTGCCTGAACGTGGAGTTCGATGTGCTTGCCGATGCGCACATTGGTAAGCCCCGGCATGTGCAGCGAATGAAGCGCATGCTCAACGGCCTTGCCCTGAACATCAAGGATGGCGCGACGAAGTGTAACGGCGATGTGTGCGGTGTAGGTTTTCATAGTCTACATAGAAAGTGGATCTGGATCAGATTCTTCAACAGAGTCATCATCATCGTTGCGGTTGCGCAGAAACACAAACGCATGCCTGATGGCACCACCAGCGAGGTAGAGTGCCATGAATGGGAACATTGCCTTTAGTGACGTGGCGATACAGGCAATGATGCCAATAATGAATACGATGAAGATCGCCGGGCGCTGTCGGAACGAACGAGCCGATGGGCGAGGAAGGTTATCATACTTGATCGTGCTGACCATCGCCAGCGAGACAACAAGCGTTACGATCGTTAGGGCCATTGGTTGAAATGCACCGGGCACTTCGATATGCCAGTCGTGGATGTAGGCAAGGATTGTGAGTGCTCCGGCAGGGATGGGCATCCCGCGGAAATACAGCTTGTCTTCCATGCTCGTTAGCTGGACATTGAACCTAGCCAATCGGAGTACGCCGGCAATGGCCGGAAGAGCCGCTACGACCAGCGTCCATTGCTGGTGTTGCCACGACATTGGAAACGTAACGTAGAGCAATACTGATGGGGCAACCCCAAATGAGACGGCATCACAAAGCGAATCCAGCTCTACCCCGAACTCTGATGTACTGTGGGTTATGCGGGCAACGACGCCATCAAGCATGTCGAATATGCCGGCCGTAACTACCAACCATATCGCCTGATCGATTCTGCCCTCGAATGAGGCAACGATCGAAGCAAAGCCGCAAAAGAGATTTGCGACCGTGAAGAGGTTGGGTATGACAGACCGGGTTACGCGCATGGTTACGACGCCTGCCCCCTCATATCGGCCAGGATTGATGCGTTGCTTACGACCTTTTGGCCTGGGCGCACGAGCACCTTAGCCGTGGCGGGAACAACAACATCCATGCGGGAGCCAAACTTCATCATGCCAAACCGGTCTCCGGCACGCACGACATCGCCTTCCTTGGTGTCATACACGATGCGTCTGGCCAAGAATCCCGTGATCTGCTGATAGCTGATAAGCCCGTGCTCCGTCTCCATTACGAACTGTGATCGCTCGTTCTCCTGACTTGACTTCGGGTTGAAGGCCATCAGGTACTTTCCAGGGAAATATGTCACCTTGCGGATGACGCCCGATGCGGGATAGCGGTTAACGTGCAGATTGACCGGCGAGAGAAAAATGCTGATCTGCACAGCCGCACAGCCAAGCTCCGGGCTTTGGTCCAGAGGGGTCACGTTCACCACCTGACCATCGGCAGGGGCCACGATCAGTGCATTATTGCCAATAGCTACTGGGTTCATGGGGCGTTCAGCATCACGAAAGAACCACATCGTAAATGCAAACAGCCCGCCCCCCAGTATCCAACATATGACCTGAATCACAGGACCGAGGGGGGCAAATCCCAGCGAGGCGATGGCAAGGGCCACACCCAACATGAGAAATGCGTTGTCGTAGCCGTAAGGTGTTAATATTCTTTGCATTCGAATGGTTGTAGACTCTAGAAGTGGTTCGTAGATTCGCCCTTCAAAACTAGCATTTTCGCGCCGCATGGCGTGATTTCTTTCGGAAGACCCATGAAGTTCACAGTAGCGCTACCCGATCTTCAAAAAGCATTGCAAAAAGTGCTCCCTGCCATTCCAGCTAAGAGCACGATTCCTGTGCTTGAGCACCTACATGCCGAATTGGAAGGTAGCCAGCTAACGTTTACGGCAACTGATCAGGAGATCACGATATCGCTTGCAATCACCGTCGTAGGTGATAAGGACGGTGCTCTGCTCATCCCGGCACGTCAGTTCAACGATCTCGTCAAGGAGCTCGGTTCTTCCGGTTCGATCGAGGTCGACGGTAATACCAAGACCCAGATCATTACCATACGCACGCCAACGGGGTCGTACGAAATGAAGGCACTCGATGCAGATGAGTTTCCATCGATTCCTCCGTTTCCTGAAGCACAGGTTGCTCAGCTCCGGAAAGAAGACATGGTCCGTATGGCCAACAAGACCGTATTTGCTGTGTCGACAGAGGAGTACCGTCCGAGTATGACGGGTGTATTCTTCCAGTTTCATGGCGAGAGTGTCACAGCTGTGGCTACAGACGGGTTCCGCCTATCACGCGTGGTGGTCAAGGCCGACGACGGCGCAGCCTTTCCAACAGATCTTGAAGCGATCGTTCCGTCACGCGCGGTTGATCTGCTGCGCAAGCTCGACAACAACGTCGATATGGCTATTTCGCGCACACATGCACGTTTCAGTGTTGGTTCAATGACCATCACAACGCGTATCATCGACGAAAAGTATCCGCCGTATCAAAATGTTATCCCATCGGACAACGATAAAACATTGATCGTCAATCAGCGTGAGGTGCTCAGCGCCATCAAACGCGTTTCTCTCTTCGCAAACACAAATACAAAGCATGTGCGCTTTCGCATCGAACCATCTTCGATGTCTGTGCACTCGGAAGATGAAGATTCGGGCGGCAAGGGTACAGAGAACATTCCTTGTGAGTTTACGAGCGGTTCCTTCGAAGTTGGTTTCAACTACCGATTCCTCGAGGAAGCCATCAAGAATATCACCGCAGAAGATGATCCAGACCTCAACGTAAAAATGACCTTCTCGTCACCAATCCGTGCAGTGCTCATTACACCTGCAGCAGGAGATGACTCACTGCTCATGCTCGTCATGCCGGTGAAGATCTGATAAGGGGCGCATACGGTGATCATACGATCCGTCGTTCTGGAGCACGTCCGTAACCATATGACCACGGAATTACAGTGTGCTCCCGATGTGAATGTTCTGTCAGGCCTCAACGGATCGGGCAAGACGTCAGTATTGGAAGCCATCAGCTTCTGTGCAATCGCAAAGAGTTTTGTACCAGTTCCAGACCAGGCAGTGATCCAACACGGAGAACCATCGTGCACGGCAACGGTTCACGCGATGCGTGACGTTGAAGTTCCGTATTCGGTCTCGGTTGTGGTGCGCTCAGGTGTACGCAAGAAGATCTCAAACTCACATCAAACATCCTGCTCGCCCCGTGACATCATTGGCGAGATGCCAATCGTTGCGCTAAGCCCTGATCACAAGAGCATCACATTCGGTGGTCCTTCTGAGCGAAGGTCGTTTCTCGATGGTGTTATGGCCCAGTCAAGCAGACGCTATGCCGAGCTGTTGTTTGAGCATCGGCGCCTGTTGAAACACCGCAATGCTCTGTTGCAGCTGGTTGCAGCCGGGCAGGCTTCATCGCACGACCTTGATGTCTGGACCGACCAGTTTATTGCTGTCAGCGCGGAGATCGTAGAACGTCGTTCTGTTTTTATTCATGAGTTCACACCACGTATTGAAGCAGTCTATGCCGCGATCAGTTCCGAGCGCGAGAGAATCGATGTGGTCTATGAGCCAGATGGAATTGACGTAGGAGCAGATGGGGTATGCACTGCTGCAGAGGTTGCCCATCGGTATGGGGCCCTGGCACAATCGTTGCGATCACGCGAGATCGCACGCGAGTCCACGATGTTTGGTCCACAAAAGGACGAGATCCAGTTTCGAATCAATGACGGACTTGTACGTGAGACTGCATCGCAAGGACAGCATAAGTCGCTTCTGATCGCTCTCAAGATCGCGGAGTGCGAACTCCTGCATGAACGTTGCAACGAACGCCCGATCGTGTTGCTCGATGATGTATTCAGTGAGCTTGATAGTGAGCGCAGCATGCGCGTATTGGAATCGATCATACGCATGGGGATGCAGTGCTTCGTGACAACAACCAACGGAGCAGAGGTAGTTGACCTGATCGCGAAGAACAGCATCGACCGTTCAACGCCAATCCATGTGGCAA
>CAZAGH010000094.1:0-5731 GCA_964484755.1 uncultured Melioribacter sp.
AGGATTACCCCGACCATTGAACGTGGAAATGCACAAGAACCACAGATAGTTCCCGTTACAGTCAAACTGGTATGAAATAGATGGGAATGGTTGTTCGAAGAGCGGATTTAGCCGATATCCAGGCGATTCACGACGTAGCTCTGGATACTTGGGAGCCTACGTACCGGCCGATCATTTCGCAGGAACAGATCCAGATCATGTTCGAAGATCTGCTCAGTCTTGCGGCAATCGAGCGTCAGATCAAGCAGAATGAGGGTACGTACGTACTTGCAATTGTGGACGGACTCGCGCAGGGATTTGCCTACTTTGCCCCCAAAGACGGCGAAGGCGGACGACACTACAAGCTTCATCGACTGTATGTACGGCCAAGTACCCAGCATCATGGCGTAGGTGGCGCTATTCTGCGATTCGTTGAGGATGAACTATCCCAGCAGGGTGTCCTCGAGCTTGAGCTGAATGTGAACCGGTATAATACCGCGCAGGAATTCTATCGTAAACAAGGCTATCAAGTTTGCGAGACGGTAGATATACCGTATAAACATTACTGGCTCAATGACTACGTAATGAAAAAGGCCCTGCGATAGCAGGGCCTTTTCTTGTGTTTGTCGTAATGTTGAGTTCTTAGTAGCGGTAGTATTCCGGCTTGTATGGTCCCTTGACCTCAACACCGATATACTTTGCCTGCTTGTCGTTAAGAACTTCAAGCTGAACACCGATCTTCTTGAGGTGAAGGCGTGCAACCTTCTCATCAAGCTTCTTCGGCAGAACATAGACCTTGTTCTCATACTTGTCGGCATTCTTCCAGAGTTCGATCTGTGCGAGCGTTTGATTCGTGAAGGAGTTCGACATCACGAACGATGGATGGCCCATCGCGCAGCCGAGGTTGACAAGGCGTCCTTCAGCAAGTACGATGATATTGTTCTTGCCAACTGTGTACATGTCTACCTGTGGCTTGATCTCGACCTTGCTCTTGCCATGGTTCTTGTTCAACCATGCCATATCGATTTCGTTGTCGAAGTGACCGATGTTACAGACAATCGCCTTGTCCTTCATCGCCTTGAAGTGCTTCTCCGTGATGATATCGCAGTTGCCGGTAGCAGTCACTACAATGTCTGCTTCCTTAACCGCATCGATCATCTTCTTTACTTCGAATCCGTCCATTGCAGCCTGAAGGGCACAGATCGGATCAATCTCTGTGACGATCACACGAACGCCTGCACCAGCGAGCGATGCTGCAGAACCTTTACCGACGTCACCATAACCAGCAACAACGGCAACCTTGCCAGCAAGCATGATGTCTGTTGCACGGCGAATGGCATCAACGAGTGATTCCTTGCAGCCGTACTTGTTGTCGAACTTGCTCTTCGTGACCGAGTCGTTTACGTTGATCGCTGGGATCGGAAGTGTGCCCGCTTTGATACGCTCATACAAGCGCAGAACGCCTGTTGTTGTCTCCTCGGACAGACCGCGGATGCCACCTACGAGCTCTGGATACTTATCAAGTACCATGTTCGTCAAGTCGCCACCGTCGTCAAGGATCATGTTAAGGGGCTGACGGCTCTTTCCGAAGAAGAGCGTCTGCTCGATACACCAGTCAAACTCCTCTTCATTCATGCCCTTCCACGCAAACACTGGAATACCAGCCTTGGCAATGGCCGCTGCTGAGTGATCTTGCGTTGAGAAGATGTTGCAGCTCGACCATTGAACTTCTGCGCCGAGGTCGACGAGTGTTTCGATGAGTACGGCAGTTTGGATTGTCATGTGAAGGCAGCCGGCAATGCGAGCCCCTTGAAGCGGCTTCTTGCCCTTGTATTCGTCACGCAGGGCCATCAGGCCTGGCATTTCTGCCTCGGCCAGCATGATCTCTTTGCGACCCCATGGGGCAAGGCTCATGTCGGCAACTGCAAATGCGTTTGGCTTGTAGCCGATGTCGCCTTTAGCTACGCGTGCCGGTAGCTTCATGAGTTTGCTCGACGTGTGAACACCATTCTTGGCTGTGCCATTCTTGGCGACACCGTTCTTTGCGACGCCATTGGTTGACGTCTTCTTCGTTGTAGTTGTTGCCATTGTCTTGTTGAATGTGATGGTAATTAGGCGAACTTGGAAGCAAACATCTCACGCAGGTCTAGATGTTCCCACGGGAACTCGTGACGCCCAAAATGTCCGTAGGCCGCAGAGGCCCGATAGATCGGCCTGCGCAGGTTTAGACGAGTGATAATGCCCGCTGGCGTAAGGTCGATATTGCTCATGATGAATGCCTCGAGCTCACGTGGATTCACTTGGGATGTGCCGTGAAGATCGGCGTTGATCGATACTGGCTGAGCTACACCAATGGCGTATGCAAGCTGGATCGTGCATTCACGGGCTATGCCGGCGGCTACGATGTTCTTGGCAAGGTGGCGCGCGGCATACGCTGCTGAACGGTCTACCTTTGTTGGATCCTTACCTGAGAAAGCTCCACCACCGTGCGGAGCCTTACCACCGTAGGTGTCAACAATGATCTTGCGTCCTGTGAGCCCCGTATCACCGTGAGGCCCACCAATCTCGAACTTACCCGTCGGGTTAACGTGGAACGTCGTTTCGCTGTTGATGAGATGCTCAGGAATGACAGCCTTGACAACATTCTCGATCACATCTTCCTTGATGCGTGCCTGAGCATTGTCCATTGGGTCGTGCTGTGTCGAGACAACGACCGTGTCAACACTCACAACCTCACCATTATCGCCGTACACTACCGATACCTGAGCCTTTGCGTCTGGGCGCAGATACGGCATAAGCTTCGGATTGTTCTTGCGAATGTCTGCGAGGCGCTTGACCAGCTGGTGCGAAAAATGAATCGCAGCAGGCATGTACTCAGCTGTTTCCGTGTTCGCATAGCCGAACATCATACCTTGATCGCCAGCACCACCGGTGTCGACGCCTTGGGCAATGTCTGGCGACTGACGGTTGATCACGTTGATCACCGAGCAGGAGTCGGCCTCGAAGCGATACTCGCCGCGATCATAACCGATGTCGCGAATAACTCCGCGCACAAGCTCGGGAAGATCGATGTAGTGTGTGGTTGTGATCTCGCCACCAACAACGATCATGCCCGTTGTGGCAAAGCACTCGCAGGCAACACGACCAGTTGGGTCGTTGGCAAGAACTTCGTCAAGCACCGCATCTGATACTTGATCGCAAACTTTGTCTGGGTGTCCTTCTGAAACGGACTCGGAGGTAAAGATGTACTTCATGTGCTACTGAGATAACCTCACGATGGAGGCATCGCCAATATTAATGGTGGAAAATCTTCCTGTGATTTCAGCGTTTTCGCCAATGATCGATTGGTCCAGTGCAATGTCGATCGCCGATGCATTGTCACTGATGATACTATCACGAATGATACTGTTGCGAACAACTGCGCCCTTTGAGATCGATGCGTATGGACCAATGACGGAGTGCTCGACGATCGCCGTTGGATCCACGTGAACAGGCGGTACAAAGACACAGCCTTCTGGGGCAGGGGGCTGTGCACTGCGCTTAGTAAGCAGGAAGCGATTTGTCAGGAGCAGTGTCTCAGGCTTGCCACAGTCATACCATCCATCGACTGTAAACGTTGTGAACTTTACCCCTGCATCGACCATGAGCTGCAGGGCGTCGGTGAGCTGATACTCACCCTTGGTACGGATGTTCTGCTGGATCAATGAATCAAGGGCTGTGCGCAGTTTACGCGGTTCGTGGATATAGTACAATCCAACGATGGCCATCGTAGAGACGAGTGATTCTGGCTTTTCAACGAGGCGGGACACAAAGCCCCCTTCCTCAATAACAACACCGAATCGACGTGGATCGTCAACATGTTTAACACCGAGTGACGAAAACTGACGTGATTTCAGCGTTGCAAGATCAACATCAAAAACAGTATCGCCGAGAATGATAAGCACCGGCTCGTCGCCAAGAGACTCACGTGCTGTCCAGATAGCATGGCCAAGACCAAGCATTTCATCCTGCTGGACAAACGTTGCATCAAGCTTGTAGTTGTTGCTGACGTACTCTTCGACGAGTTCGCCTTTGTATCCAGTGATAATTGTGGCGCTCGTGATGCCTTGCTCGACGAGAGAGTCGAGGATGTGTCCTAGAATCGGCTTACCCGCAACATTCACCAACACCTTTGGCAGAGAATGAGTAAACGGACGAAGCCTGGTACCAATACCAGCTACTGGAATGATCGCATGCATTGCGGCAAAGATACGGGCTGAAACCTTTGCATACGCCCGTTAATCGATGGTAACGACCTGTCCGGCACGAAGCCCAGAAGCACGCTTCAAGGAAGGATTCTTTTTCTTGAGTACTGCGACCGTTGTATTGAACTTATCGGCTATCTCCGCGAGGGTGTCGCCCTTGCGCACCTTATACTTCTTTGGACGTTGTGCTGCCTGCTGGCGCTGCGGTGCTGGTTGGTTTGCTCGAACCTCAACCTTGAGTCGCTGGCCAGCCTTGATCTTTGGTCGGCTTGCTGACAGCCCATTTAGCTTCGCGATGCGCTCAACCGTTGTACCATAGGTGCGAGCAATGCTTGCAAGGGTCTCGCCACGGAGTACCTTATGCTGCTTTGTTTGCACAACGGGCAGACGTTCGATCTCGGGATCTTGATTCTTGCGTACGCCGGAAGGGGTGCCCACGACGAGAGTGTCCCCAACGCGCAGAGCATCCCGATCGTATGGGATGTTGTTCCAGTTACGGAGATCCATCAAGCGAATGTTGTACTTGTTCGAGATCGACGAAAGATTGTCGCCCTTTGCAACAACGTGAATGGCGGCTACTTTCTCCTTGCGACCAGTCGGGCCAGTTGGCGCGTCATGTCCAGCTACTGCTGCAGAACTAGCGCTTGGTGTCGGCTTCTTTTCAGAGGCTGAGTTCGAGGTTGATGTTTCTGCAGGTTCTGCGTTAGCAGACGGCTGACTGGCTGGTTGGGAGGTTGCTGAAGCAAGTGTCGCGGCCGACTCCTGTCCACCGCGAACAGGCACGCGGAGGGTCATCCCACCTTTGAGGCGAGCGCGATAGCCATTGAGACCGTTGATCTCTGCAAGTTCTCCAGCGGTAGCCCCATACATGGCGGCAATGCTTCCAAGCGTTTCACCACGCACCACCGTATGCTTTACATAGACTTGCTTTTCATCGTCACTCAGAGCGGCATAGCGTTTGACGAAGTCGTTGGCCATGCCCGGATAGACCTTCAACTGATAGCCACCGGTAGGGGGCGTACAGTCTCGCACAAGCTCAGGATTCAGCTTACGCAAAGAGTCAACAGACATCGCTCCACACTTGGCAAGCGTGGAGAAGTTTACAGGTTCATCGATTTTGACGGTCTCGTACTCGTACGGTGGCAACAGGCTGATGGAGTCATCGGGGAAGCCATATTTGTCACGCTTCATCGTGATGATCGTGGTAGCGATGTATAGAGGCACGTAGTCACGCGTTTCTTTGGGTAGGTGCTCGCGAATCTGCCAGAAGTTTGGCTTCTCGAGCCCCGACTTACGAATTGCCCTGCGCACGCCCCCTGCTCCACAATTGTAGGCTGCTAGTGCTAGGTGCCAATCGCCGAGGTCATTATAGAGGTCACGCAGAAACCGCATTGCAGCTCGAGTGGCCTTTTCTGGATCGCGACGTTCATCAAGCCAATAGCCGGCCGTCAGATTGTACTCTTCGCCAGTTGCCTTCATGAACTGCCACATGCCCACGGCCTTTGCGC
>CAZAGH010000095.1:0-5694 GCA_964484755.1 uncultured Melioribacter sp.
CCCTACTTAACCGTAAACACGCGCAGCCGTGAGTTACGTCCGCCCCCTGGATTGTTTGCGCCCGCCGAAGAGACGCCAACAAGCTTGCGAGAGTCGCGGCTAAAGCTGAAGCTCGACCAATAGTCGGTGGCAGCAGCAGTGAGAGGAAGAACACGAAGGATTTGGTGCGTGTTTAACGAAGCAAGAACGGTAGGCGCGCCTTGCGTGTACGCACGCGAGACATATTGTGCATCATCATACGAAATCGCCATCACCGATGCCTCGGTTGTCATCTGGGAGATCGTTGTCCCCGTCACAAGATCTACAAATTGCGACTGTCCACCGGTCGTGCCACTGCCTCGTTGTCCAGCTACAACAATAATCTTGCCCGATGGAGATAGCTGAGACAATTCCATGACAGATGTTGAATCGCCTGATCCATTATAGGAGCGCAAGACATTGCCTGTTGCGAGATCTACTGTCATTATTGAAAAGGGCTGGTAGACACGAACGATGGCATATTTATCGTCTTGCAGACCCATGAACCATGATACACGATTAGGTTCAGACCCAAAAGATTTGGTTCCTAGAAATGTACCGAGTACGGCGTCGTAGGTTGATATCTGTTGGTACGGTGGCGTGTTCGCCATAACATAGACACGTGAACCGTCTGACGTCACAAACTGTGTTCCATCTGTGGTAACACCTTGTAGAGTTGAACCTGTAAAAGCATCTCGTATTGTTGTACCGTATCGCGAGGTGATCGCGAGACGCTGATCTGCTGCGACGAAGAGCAGTTTGTCTGCCTCATCTTTCCCTGCTCCCAATCCGACACGCCAATCCTGTGCACCTGTTTGTGTGTCATACATCAGTAGCGAAAGCTTGCCATCGTTCTGCCGTGTTATGGCCGCCACCTTTGAGCCATTCGTGTTAAGTGCTACAGAGACCACGGTTTCATTGTCTGGCAGCGTAATGTCGATAAACGATGTTTCAACACCGCCACATGCCTTCAATTTACCAGCATCAAATAACGTCCCTGCTGCAATTGGGGCAACGGGAGTTGATGTGATGGTGCGTCCGTCTACGCTATACCCCTCTAGTGTAAGCGCAACCCCTGCTGGCACTGCTACGAGCATACGCCCCGTCGTTGATGAAGCGAGTTTTACACCAGTTGGTGTTATTACCTGAAGGAAGCCGCCAATGGGTGCGTCATTGCAGTCAACCATTTGCGCTTCGATCATCGTCGGACAAGGCGAGACAGCAATATCTCGACGCAGCGTTTGGTTCTGAGCGATCGGGCCAACATTGATTACTGCCGATGATATTCCGTCGTTGCGTTCTGCCTTCACTTGGATATCGAATGCCAGGTCCGCCGGCACACGGCGTCTAAACATGCCATCCTGGTCTGTTACAACAGATACCTGTCCAATATCAACGATCACACCGACAAGGGGCTTGTTCTCTCCGCATGTTACTTTACCCTCAAGGATAGCAACGCGGGAGTTTGGACGATCAAGGTTCCAATCTGTAAAGTGTGTTACAGTACCGATGTAGCGTCCACCAGTATTAACAGCCTTACCCTCTTCCACCCAGATGCCCCTTTGCTCGTCAAAGTGCCACAGAGGTATCTCGGCATCGGTTGCTCCTGCGCTTGGGAAGTTGATGGTAGCTGTTGAGCCTGCAGCGAGATTGAGCGGCTGACCCTGAGCCCCTTTCAAGAGAACTCGCACAACACCAAATGATGTGAGCTCGACAGATGAGTTGTCGGTCCGAAGAGCTGCCATATCGCCAGAGAATACGTCATAGTACGAGTTCGACGTTGGGTCGAGGTATCGTGCAGCAACAGATACAGTTCCGTTGTAGGCCTTACCCTGCGCATCAACATATCCGTTTGCTGGCAGGTCAATACTTGCGCCGCCTACTGAGACCTTTCCACCTGTTGCGGCATTGACGGTTGCTGTCTGCTTTGACTCCTGAAGCGTAAGCATCATCGTGGTGATCTTATTCGCCGACGGATAAGCAGCGCGTGCACCTGTGAAGTATCCGTTCTTCGTCACAAGCACAACGGCTCGCGTAGAGGGTACGCTTACATTCTGCAACACGAACACACCATTTGCGTTTGTCGTGGCCGACGCGCCATGACCGCGCACAAGCGCACCAGCAACGGACTTCCCGAGCTCATCGATCACGCGACCTGTGATGGTCGTCCGCACAGAGGTGGTGTACGTTGGATCGTCGGGATCAACAAACGGGGTACAACCTGTCAGTGCAACCAACAACATAGCCAGAACAAGAGAGCCTAGAGTGTATCTCATGGTGCAGTCCTTTAGGATAGACTGTTGAATATAGGTATTTGGGAAGTGCATTGACACTCGCAGTCATGAGTGGTAGATTCGTACTTGCAAATCCTGTTACAGTAACAATGATTACATGCTCTATGAAACACCTACTCGCATTCGCATTTGTGGCCGTTGTACTCTCTGCATGTTCTAGCGACGATCCCGTTGCACCTACTGAGCCAACAGGACTGCGCAGGTTCACGGTAGGTAGCACATTCACGTATGAAGGCTACCAGCTTGATGCTTCAGGTAACAAGGTTCCGGGCACGGATTATGAGGCAATTCACACGGTAATCGATTCTGGGTTGACGATAGCAGGTAAGACTGGCGTTTTTGCACTTCGCACTACGGGGCCTGCAGGAGCTGACACGGTCTATTACTATATCGACGCAAACAAGGACGTACTTCAGTACACTGAGCTGGGTAATAACGGTGGCGTTGCCTTCTGGGTTCGCTTCCCTGTCACCACAGGATCAGATTCACGGGACTCGCTTTCGGAGAAGCGCGAGGTCAACGGCTTTCCGGTTGATTTCACCTACATCGCAAACGTGAAGAAGAACAGTGACACTACCATGACGGTTGGAACTGAATCGATCAAGACACAGTCAATGTCACTTTCACTGAACGTCAAGGGCACGGTGCTTGGTCAGGAAGTTGTCAATGCAACGATTACGCAGTCTGCATGGTATGCACCCACCATCGGGGCCTTCGTGCAGAATTCCGCAAAGGAACAGACACTCAACGCCGGCAATACCGTTCAAGGCTTTTACCAAAGGCTTAAGGCATATACGCTGAAGTAAGGGGCATACAACCAGTGATGCTATCAGAGCATATTGGTAAAAGTAAATCAGTTTATTCAATTGTTGTGAGATTAGCGATGCGTTTGTTTGGGTGTTTCGAGGCAGGAAATCTTGCCAGGAGACAATATCTGGATCGTTGTCAACTCCTGAATCATCCTGCTGGGAACGCGTGTATGATACAGCTTTGCTAAACGAGAGTCGCAGCTTACCTGCTGGCCATGCCCGAGTTGAATGCAATGTTGATCTTGCAATCGCATCAAAGGGAAAACTAACTGGCAGCATCTCGCTCTTCCAGAAAGAGCATAGCCTTGATGGTACCAAACTCGTTGGTGACGGAAGAACAGAATTTGAACGTCTCTCATCAGCCAAGTAGAAATCCTTTAGTAACAACAATGTAGTCATCGCGAAAGGAGCAGTAAATGCTTGTAAAACATACACGAGGTGTACTGATCATCTTGTTCTTGCTAGTCACTGGGCACGTAGACACAGCCGCTCAGAATATGTGGGTGAGGACAATTGGAGGAACCCATCTCATGAGCTACCACATCTACCCCGGAGACGACATTGGTCTCTCAGTAGTTACCACATTTGATGATTGTATTGTCTTGTCCGGTGAAACTAACTCCAACCCTTATACGGGTGACTTTGCCGATGTCATCAATGGCAGGACTAATGGTGAGACCTTTGTAATCAAGTTGGATAGAAAAGGAAATGTGCTTTGGAAGAAGGTGTTCGGTGGCACAGGCTACGAACGAGGAGGAACAGTTATTACAACACCAGATAGCTGTCTCTTGCTATTAGGGCGTCAGGAATCCGGCAATTTTGATTTCGTTGGCTTTCTCAATGGTACGTATATCATCAAGTTGGATAAGGATGGCAATAAAGTATGGACACAAGGGAATAAGTATGGTGGTCAATGGGGTGCACTCGCCATAACGCGTGACAATGGCATCGCCATGGCTGGATATGCCCCCGAGCCATTCGTTAAAAAACTCGACAAAGAGGGAACCCCACTATGGCACAGAGAATTCAGTGGTTCTGGCTATGATTATGTCACTTCAGTTGCGACTACGACAAACAACAATATTGTGATTACCGGAAGTACGACGTCAGAAGACGGTGATTTTCTCGGCATAGGTAAAGGCAGAGAAGACGCGTACGCAATTAAACTTGATATCGAAGGTAATCTGATCTGGAAGAGGTGCCTAGGCGGGAGTGGAGATGATGCGGGTCAATCTGTTGTCAGCACCCCTGATGATGGATGTTTGATCATGGGCTACACAAGTTCAATTGATGGTGACTTCGGCTACCGTAACTATACGAGGTTCACTGTCTTTGCGATGAAGCTTAATAAGGACGGATCTGTCGAGTGGGCAAAGACGTATGGCGGTGCTGGAGGATCAATGGGCTGGCAGGGCACTATGACATCTGATCACGGATTTCTCTTAACAGGGGCAGGCGACATTAGTGATTACGCAACTGGATATGGTCACCTCTTTGTCATAAAGATCGATAGTCTAGGTAACGTACAATGGGCCAAGAAGTATGGTGGCAGAGACGCCGAGGAATCCTATTCCATAGCCACGGCATCAGATGGTGGAATTGTGTTCTGTGGATATACAAGTGCGCAAAGTGCTGGTGACTTCGGAATGAAAAAGAATGATTCAAGAGATGCATTTGTCATCTCGGTCGATTCCAAAGGAAACCTATACCCGCCAACCTCCGTCAGCGAACAGACGACAACACCAACGCCCCTTCTCATCTACCCTAATCCCCTATCACCTGCATCAACGATCACCTACAACATAGAAGCCCCCTCACAGGTCCGTATTGAACTGATGAACACACTGGGTCAGGTTGTTGATGTAGTGTTCGACGGGTACGGAGAATATGGAACACAACGTATTCCACTCAACGTCTTGTCATTAACGTCTGGAATGTATTCGGTCAGAATGACCAATAATAACGTTGTTTACACATCACAGGTTTGTGTGGTGAGGTAGAACCAAAGTAATGGAGTCGCAAATCAAACATTTCATTTTCGCACTCGCACTAGCTATCGGTGCTTATTCGGCATCGGCACAACGCATTGAGGTCAATGCTCTTTCGGCCTACATGTTTGGCACATCAACGGACTACATGTACGTGAGTGGCTTGCGCTACGGTGATATCTGGATTGCACCGAGCGCAGTACACGGCGCTGCCGTAGATGTCACACTTGACAAGAACATCATGTTCGAGGTGCAGTACATGGTGCAACCGACGCGAGCAGAAGAACGTGGCCTGAATAGACTGGTAGCTCATGAAACAGATCTCACGAATCACTTCGTGCAGGCCGGTGGACTCTACTCACATTCGCTGAATCCATCCGCAGACGTTTTCGGTGGTCTTATGTTCGGCCTCGAGGTCTTCTCGCCATCGAAGCCACAGTATGAATCGGTTGTTAGATTTCTCGGCACGCTCACAGGGGGCACCAAGATCTGGCTAACCGACGCTGTTGGACTGCGCGTTCAGGCGGCACTCAACATGCCTATGGTTCTCTCTGGCGTAGGATTCTACTTCGGCACTGGAGGGGG
>CAZAGH010000096.1:0-5644 GCA_964484755.1 uncultured Melioribacter sp.
GTAATGGGATTACCTTCATTTTGTTTAATATAGTTATTAATAGTATTTGTTAATTGACTTTTGATCTGCAGATTGAAGGCATTTGGCAGGCAGCCAATCGCAACACATCAGCGGGCGTATTTGAAGGACTCTCGTCGATCAACGGCGTGGGCTCCTATGGGTTCTATATCGGGGGGATTTACAAGCTATGATCAAGCGCATTCTTTCGATTCTTGCCTGTGTCTCGGTAGTCATGACAAGTGGCTGCACGATGGACTCGTTTTTGTTCAACACGCTCGACCTCGCGTCGTATAACCTTTCGAGCGCTGTCATTCCCGACTCGCTCGTCGAAGCGGTCACCCTCAAGAGCGGTGCTGAAACACTGTATGGGTTCTACGTCAAACAACCTGATACAGATCGCGTAGAGCCGCATCAAGTGATCCTGTATCATCACGGCAACAAGCACAACATCGAGGCCTACTGGGAGCGCGTTGAATTGTTGTTTCGTGCAGGATTTGATGTCTTTATCTACGACTATCGCGGCTTTGGCATGAGCACAGGATCGTCTTCGCAACAGGGACTGCATGAAGATGCACTTGCGGCATTGAATTATCTGCGCTCCCGCAAGGATGTCGACACCACGCAGATCGTGAATTATGGATTCTCACTTGGCGGCGTCCCATGCATGTATCTCTCTGCATACGCTCACAAACCAAAGTGCGTTATCACCGAGGCAATTTTTGCATCGTCTGAAGCTCTGATTCGCACAGGCACGCTGCTGGACGTTCCTGGCAACTACCTGATGAAAGGCACCTTTAATAACGTTGAAGCTGCACGCATTCGCACCTCGCCAATGCTGATGCTGCATGGTACGTCCGACACCTTTGTGCCATTCAATCAGCATGGGAAGTACATCTTCGAAGAGGCACAGCAGCCAAAGATATTGAGTCTCATCGTGGGTGCTGAGCACTCTGGGATCCCCGGTACAATGGGAGAGGCCGCATACATTGAGCTCATCAGAACATTTATCAAAGGCAACTAACGGTGTTTACCGGTTTAGTCGAGGAAAAGGGGCATGTGCTCCGCGTAGAGCAAGGTGTAAACGGACGCAGGCTCGTGATTGGTTGTTCGCTCATCCTGAGTGATGTGCAGGTAGACCACAGCATCGCCGTCAACGGAGTATGTCTAACAGTCGTCGAGCACACAGAGTCGTCGTTCACCGTTGATGTTATCGAGGAGACTCTTCGCAAGACAACGATTGGCCAGCTTGAAGTTGGGTCGCCGGTTAACCTCGAGCGCGCCATGCAGCTCGGCGCACGCCTCGGTGGACACATTGTGCTGGGTCATGTGGACACCACCGGAATCGTAGATGAGATCTCGGCCGTCAATCTTGACTGGAACGTGTGGATCACCTTCCCTGCCGAGTACCGACGTTATCTGATTCCCGTTGGATCGATCTGTCTGAACGGCGTGTCACTCACCGTGGCAGAGCTCGAGCCCACACGATTCAAGGTCTCGATCATCCCCCACACGCTTGCTGTCACGACCATCGGTAGCCTCGCAGTAGGCGATCGTGTGAACCTCGAGTTTGATGTGCTGGCAAAGTATGCCGAGAGCGCATCACTTTACTCTGTCTCGAAGCCTGCCGGAATGTAAGTCGTGCGCGGCTGATGCGCAGCGCGCCACGCAACACGTGAAGCAAGACGTGTGATGGCCACAAGGTCAGGCATGTTCAGCTTTGCGATCTCGTCGGTCTGCTTGTGATAATCCTTGTGCTCACCAGTGAAATAGAAGAGCACCGGCACCTTCTTCATCGCAAATGATGCTTGATCGCTGCGGAAGAAGTACTGCTCGATATCATAGGCAAGCGTAAAGGGGCGAGCAGCACTGGTGTTCTCTTCTTCGTTGATGCGCACCAAGTCTGGACACCGCTCGTTGCCACCTATCGAGAGCTTGCCCTCTTCCGAGCGTCCGATCATATCCATGTTGATCATTGCAACGCAGTTCTTCATCGGAAGGGGCGAGTTAGCCACGTAGGCCTTTGATCCAAGGAGCCCCTTTTCTTCGGCTGAGAAAGCAATGAAGACGATCGATCTATCTGGACGTGTCGATGAGATGGCAAATGCCTCTGAGGCTAGCAGAATACCTGTTGTGCCAGATCCGTTGTCATCGGCTCCATTAAAGATGGAATCGCCTTGTGCATTGGCCTTGCCAACGCCTACGTGATCGTAGTGCGCGCCCATCACGACGTATTCATCGGGATACTTGGCACCGCGCAGCATGCCGGCAACGTTCACAGCTGGGACAATTTCCTTGGTAAGCGTCACCTTGCAGCTAACAGAGAGCATGTCTTCGGAACGCACTTCTCGGGAGAGAGTTTTGAGTGTTCTATCCATGGAAACGACGGTAGAAACGAGCGAGTCGACGCTTCCGAAGACAGCCGTTGCTACAGCATCACCAACATGGACCACGGGGATGCCCCCTTTCTTCTCATCCAGCTGGAGGCCACCTGTTCTTCGCGAACCCGTGAGCGAGCGCCAGCCATGCTCGTTGATCATCAGTGACCGCTTAGAGCGCGGCGCATCAAGAATCAGCACGGCAAGCGCGCCATGCTTTTCTGCGTTGTTCTTCTTGTGGTCAGCGAAGGAATAGCGTGTCCAGCGCTTACCGTTGAACTTCACCGTATCGTCGTTTTCGGGTTCTCCACGAAAAACCACAACAACAGCCCCCTTTGCATCGATTGATGCGTAGTCATCGTAATCGTATTCCGGAGCAGTGATACCAAAGCCTGCAAACACAACGCGTGCATTACGCACCTGACCCTCGCCCGTTTGCTCAAAGGGGACGAATCCCTTCTTGAGAGGCACCTCTGTTTCGACGCCACCAATGTTGAGCGTTAGGTAGGTGTTGGCCTTGGCCGTGTCGAGGTCTCGCGTGATCAGGTTATACGGCAACTTGAAACCGTCTGCCGAAAGGGGCTCGAGTCCCAGCTGCTTGAAGTGTGCAGCAATATAGTCGGCGGCTTTGTCGAGCTCGGGCGACGGTGTGTCGCGTCCACGCATTTCATCGGAGGCCAGGAACGTTACGTGTTCAGTTGCACGTGGCACTGTGTAACGAGCATCTGCATCGGCTGGGAACGCAACCTTGCGTTCGCCGTCACCGAAACCAAAAACAAGAGATGCGAGTGCGACAAGAAGAAGTGGATTCATCTGCGATGGAAGACGATCGTGACCTGCATACCGGGTGTTTGACGATCAAACACAACGGAATCTGCAAGCTGCTGAGTGAGAAAAACCCCACGTCCACCTGGCTGCTCACGCAGATCGGCAGATCGCGGGTCGGGTAGCGATTCCGGTGAAAACCCTTCGCCGTAATCGCGGACGATTATACTGATTTCATCGGACGTCACACAGACGGAAATGTCAACAGGGAGCTCTGCCGACTCCCGATTACCATGCAGGATCGCGTTGGTCACGATCTCTCCAACGGCCACACGCATGTTCAAGCGCCGCATCTGCTCGAGCTGCATTACCTCGGGGAAACTCTCCAGAAATGGTCCTACGGCTGCAAGTGCTTGTCTTGAGCTCGGAATTCGTGCCTGCCGTGTCATCTAGATCCTTACCATGCATCGCAGCAGCATGTTGGGCAGCTTGCGCGTCTGTGTTTGATTGATGGTCTGAAACTCATACCACCCAGAGAGAGATAACGTAGACCCCGCCGAAGTAGCGTATCGGATGTCCACTTCGGGACCGATCGAGTGAAGCGACCCGGTCGAGATTTGCGGCGCTCCAGATGCAATACTCTGCTGATCCAACGTGTAGATGCGCACACCCGTCTGCACCGAGGCAAGGGGCGAGAGGTTCGTTGCCAGCAGGATCTTCACAAGGTATTCGAGGTTCCCCGTCTCGGGCGACTCAGCAAATGCATCCCACTGGAATGACGCACGCTCGAAGTAGCGAAAGAGCACCTGTGACTCTACGTTGAACATGGATGTGAGACGCACGCGCAGGGAGTCGCGATAGGAAATCTGTCGAAACGAAAAGGATCGAGCTGAAGCACTCAAGCCATCATAGTCATACGCTGTGTAGTTGGCAAGGATCTCAAACTGGGGCTGCATCGTCACGAGAGAGGTCTGCAGCACAAACGACGGCGAGAGACGGATCACACGGTTCACGTTGTTGAAGGCGCTGCGTGTTGAGCGCAAGAAGACGAGGTGCAGGTACTGACCCGACAGCCCAAGGTTCATCGTCAAGATGGGAGAAAGCCTTCTGGACCACGACATCGTAGCAATGGTGGACAATTCGTCTCGGTCGTCGTCGTTCAGTGGACTCGGCGTATCATAACGCAACAGCCAACTCGAGACGTCAAGTCGTAACGTGTCCCGCATACCGAGGTGCCACTCGCCCCTTGCCAGCATGCGTGTTCGAAATGTCTCGTTATCGCGCTGAAACTCCTGCGCTCGCACTGCCTGCAGCGAGGCTGGCAGCAGACCAAAGACGTCTTGAACACCATTGCGCTCCGACCGCTGATAGACAGCACCGCTCACAAACGCAGTAAAACCAGGCACCGCATACTGCGCATGTGCCTCGACATCGATCGCGAGCTCGGAGAGCTGACGGCTTACAGAGGTGAGCGCGAGGTCCTGCATGGGCGTGTCGTACGAGCGATTGATCTTTGTCGAGACGAGCGAGCCCGTAAAGCCGATGCCCAACTCCGGCATAACGGAATACGAGATGTCAGCATTGACCTGCTGAATATCCTCTGTACGCTGTTCCACGTTAAGGGGCAATCTGGGTGCAACACTCGTGAAGAATTCGCGCCCACGAAGTGTTGTCTGCGCAGAGAGCCGAAGCGAGGTACCTTCGTCCAGTTCGCGTGATACACGTGCTGTTACGTCTACGTCGGTATTGGTGCGCCGTGCATCAAGCTTCTGCCAGTCGGCAATGGCAGATGATGAAAGATTCCAGTCATCAAGGAGGTAGTCGTCCAATACCCCGCGCACGATGGCTACCGGACCCGTTGCATGCACGCCCAGCTGTGTTGATGATTCCATGCCGCCCAGTGCTTCGATGGACGCTTCACGGATGGGCGCATACCGCAGGCCAAGCGCGCCATTGATGCGTTGCAGCGAGTTGAGTCCTACACTTCGAGAATCCTGCGACAAGAGCCAGCCCTGACGTAGCACAGCGCTCACAGTTGATGCCACGGGTGTTTCCCATGCGATCTGCGATTGCTGATCATCACGTGTTGCCACCGATGCTGTGCGGAACGCTGACGAGCGGTACTGATTCACAAATCGGAACTGTCCAACAGCCGTGGGCAGATCAATGTCTGCATTACCAGTCCACACGAAGGTATTCGTGATCTTATCAACGCCAAACTCAATGCCTTTGCCTGCTACCCGGTCCTGCAGCGGAAGCAGCGTCTGTAGTTGTTGTCCATAGCAGGTATGTGCTGCGAGGACAACGCCAAGCAGCACACAGAGATGACTATGAGATAACTTCCAGGCGCGCAAATGCCACCATCAACTGTTTACGTTGTCCATTGTCGAACAGGACGGTTGCCTTCTCAGACTGCCCCGTCCCAGAGACGGAACTTACAGTACCGTTACCAAACATCGGGTGTTTCACACGCTGCCCCGTGCGGAGCGTTGGTGTGCCGGCGC
>CAZAGH010000097.1:0-5634 GCA_964484755.1 uncultured Melioribacter sp.
CTGCCGACGGGGTACGACGCGCAGAAACGGTATGCCGTGCTGCTGGCGTTTCATGGTGGACAGCAGGCTGGACGCACAGATCTTGGATGGCAGGCGCTTGCACTGCAGGGACGTCTATCAGAAAAGGCGGATGACGAGGGCTTTATCGTCGTTTATCCGGAGGGACAGGTGTTTGCAACAGGCCGATCGTGGAATGCCGGAGATTGCTGTCCGCCATCAGCAAGCAAAGGTGTTGACGATGTTACATTCGTAAGCATCATGCTCGATAAGCTCTTTCGTGATTATCCGATCGATACGACGCGAGTGTATGCAACTGGCACATCGAATGGGGGCATGCTCTGCTATCGTCTAGCCTGTGAGCTTAGTCATCGCATTGCGGCCATTGCCCCCAATGCATGTTCGCACATGATACAACCATGTAATCCCGGCAACAGGGTTCCAATCATAAACTTTCACTCAAAGGTAGATCCAGTTGTTCGATACAAAGGTGGTAATGGACCAGAGGACGTTCCATTTCTCAAGGATGTGTTCTTTCCAAGTCAAGACAGCAACCTCATTGTTTGGCAGAAGCTCAATGGCTGCACGAAACGCGACACAATCGTAAACGGTGGCAGCAGTGGTTACAGCTTTATCCGCCTCAGTCAGTGCAGCTGCGATGTTGAAGTGCATCACTATGCAACTGCCGATGGTGGCCACAGCTGGCCCGGTGGAGTGCCGAATAACGTCAGCCCACCGTCAACGCAGATCGATGCAACAGATCTTTTGTGGGAGTTCGTCAAGAGGTATACGCTCGGATGTGCAGTCTCCAATGTAGAGCAAGAAATACCCATGCAAGTATTGCAGGTTTACCCCAACCCAGCTCAATCTGTGCTGACGGTATCCGGCGCTAGCTTCAATTCAACATATACTGTTGTGGACTTGTTTGGACGCGCAATAGATAGGGGCCTTATCACTGGGACGATTGATGTAAGCTCACTGAAACAGGGGGTATACATGATCACCGTAACACAAGGGAACAAGTTGCAAACGGTAACCTTTGTTAAGGACTAATCGCACTCGGCTTTGGCTAGCCCTTGTACTTGAGCACGAACTTTTGTGTCTTTACCACGGAAGCACCGCCCCAAACGCCTAGGCCACCTTTGATGTTGCTGAGTCGATAGTCGTATGTGCTGCGGCGCCCGCTACCTACCTGGTAGAACCATTCGAGGAACTCTCGATTGGGTGCATAGATCTCAACTTCGTGCAGTCCGTGCCAACGGAATACCCCCCAGATCGTCTGGCTTGCCGTGAAGATTGTTCCGCCGAATACGATGCGCTCATTCTCGACCAATGTGCCCTCGCGATCAAAGAAGTCGGGATTTGGGCGCGGTGTGCGGGTATTGGTGTCCGATGTTGGTGGGTCGAGATAAGCCCCATATCCAAGCGTGTCGAGGCACTCAAGTCCGATGAGGTAGAACTCCGTCTTCGGTACCGTCGTCCATGAAATCACAAGGCTGTCATTCCCAGGAAAGAGCAGGGAGTCTGGATTCGGAAATTGAATCATCCTTGGTCCTTCCTGCAGCCAGGAGATCGGAATTGGCGTGATGGTTGTAGCCTCAAGAGTCTTACCTAGTGCCTCGACACGAATCATGTAAGATGTGCTGGCTGTTACACGATACGAGGTGTCGCGCGCACGAAATGTTCCGCTTCTGTCGTCGGCAACGTACTCCATCGGAATCTCTTGTCCATTTGCATAGACGCGCACAATGGCATCGGGCAGCGCAGCTTTTGTAAATGAGAATGTGTCGCCGATTGGCAACGTTCTCATAACACGAATGCCGGCAAGGGGCTCACCAACGATCGTGAAACCCTCAATGACGAGCTCTTCGGTGTAATCCGACGGGATAGGATCTTCACATGATGTTACGAAGAGCGACATCATGAGGACCAAAGCGGTCAAGCGAACTATGGAAAGCAATGTGGTAGTCATTAGAACTTAACCTCCATTGAGATCGTCGGGAGAATCGGAAGTAAGCGCACGTCCGTTACCTCGGGAATGCCGTTATCTGTCTGATAGAACCTGAACCAGATATCACGACGTGAGTAGACGTTGAACACGTCGAGGAAAAGTCTACAAGGAAGATCGAACAACGTGGTGTTGTAGTTGATGTTCAGATTGAGCTGATGTGAGTTTGGCAATCGCAGCCCCCACCGCTGTGAGGGGTTGATCATCACGATGCCGCCGTCCCATCCTGGCATACGACCGCCAAGGGTTGATGTTGCGCCCGTGTATGATTGTCCGGACTGGAACATAAAGGTTGCACCGATCTCCCATCGTTCAGAGAGATTGTATAGAGCGGTGATCTTCAGGTCGTGACGTCTGTCGAACTTTGGACGGAACTCGCGTCCTTGATTGACGCTGTCAAACTGCGAAAACACGTAACCAAGCGCATATCCGATCCAGCCCGTAAGGCGCCCCGTCTTTTTCTGTAGAAACACCTCAGCTCCATAGGTGCGGCCATTGCCGAAGTAGAATAGATCAGCGACCTTGATCGATCGTCTGTTGCCTTGCTGGAGCTCATTGATGTTGTTGAGTGTTTTGTAATACACGTCAACATTGAGGTCATATCCTTCCCAGGGCGTCGTTTCTATCGCTGCAACGTAATGTTCTGAGCGTCCTGTTGGAGCCGTTTGATCCGTTGGTAGCCATGTATCGAAGAAGGTAAAGTCCGGCGCAGAGGCAAGCCGCAGATACTGATGGTAGACACCCCATGCTGCCTTGATGGCCACAGCGTCTGCTACCTGCCAGCGAGCTGCGAGTCGCGGATCGAATGAGGTACGGTCTGATTTGCTCCAATAGTTGGCTCGTATGCCACCTTGTACTGACAAAAGATCGGTGACATTCCAATTGAATTGGGCGAATGCCGAATGTACGTTGTCCCAGATATTAAGATTGTTCGTGTCGACTTGTCGTTCGCTTCCCTGCAGAGACTGCTCAAGAATCTGTGTGAAGGTGAAGTTGTAGATAGCCCCCTCATAGCCTGTTTTCACGGTGGTGTTTTCGGAAGTAAACCATTCAAACTCGCTTTTGATGCTGTAATCAATGATCGAATTGTCTACATCGAATTTCAAACCTGCGTTGTTGCCGGTAAAGCCGTTATCGTAACGGCTTGCGCTTACATTGACCACTGAGAAAAGCTCTGGGGAATAGACATGAGACCATCTTGCTGCTGTTGCGCGATTACCAAGACGAACGCCAAAGTCGAGTCCTGGCTGAGACAATGATAGGTTGTCGCGAGTGAGAAAACCACTCACAGAAATCTTATCATCATCACTGAGGTTCTGAGTGAGTTTTACGTTGGCATCATAAAAGTCAAATGAGGGCAGTGGTTGCTCAGGATCTTCAGGCAATAGACCTGTCACAAGTTCCAGATATGTTCGGCGTCCGCCAACAAAGAACGAGCCATTGCCCATCGGTCCCTGCAGCGAGAGCCGAGAGGATATCAAACCAAGGCCCACTAGACCTTCGACGCGATCCCGGTTACCGTCCTTTTGCGTGATATTCAGCACCGCCGACATCCTTCCGCCGAATTCGGCTGGAAAGCCCCCTTTGATCAGGTCCACATCTTTGATTGCGTCATTGTTGAAGGCTGAGATGAATCCAAACAGGTGCGTTGGGTTGTATACCGTCATGCCGTCGAGTAGCACAAGGTTCTGATCTGGTGAGCCCCCTCGGATGAAGAGACCGGAAGAAATCTGCGACGATGTCAGCACACCAGGTAGCATCTGCAGTGCACGGAAGATGTCGGCCTCGCCGCCTATGCGAAGCTGCGAGAGCTGTTCCATGGGGATATTCACCCGCGAAATCGAGATCTGACGTTTGTCCTCTTCCCGGTCAGCCGTCACAACAACGGCATCACCCCGGGCCACCGAAGGATTTAGCTGAATCCTCAGCTTTTGGGGCTTGCCAGCAAGGATTGTCAGTGAGAGCTCCCGCGTTTGATAACCAACCGCAGATACTTTCAATGTATACGTTCCCGGTGGTATCGACCCGATAGAGAAGTACCCGCTTTTGTTGGTGTAGCCGCCATACTTCGTGCCCTTGATCTTGGCGGTCGCCCCAACAAGTGTTTCCTTTGTTACGCTATCCTCAACAAAGCCGTTGATAGACGAAAGACTGTTTTGCTGAGCAGAAGCATCGGTTTGATATAATGCCATGACAACGGCTACTACTGTATGGAGCAGAAGCGTGATAACGTGGGATGTGCTTGAGCGATTTGTGCGACTATGCATAGATCTAAAACACAAGTCCTAATTGGAAACCAAGATTTCCATTCCGAAAGCGCACGTCTCCGACTCCCTGCACTTCTCCAAGACGTGAAGCCCAATCATACTCGATTGATGCAACCACACCATATCGGTTTGCGAGCTTATGCTGGTATCCTAACGCTAGCGTAAATGAGCTGCCAATTGCAAACTGATGGTCGAATTCGCGAGTCTCGGTTCGTCGATACTTCTGTGTGAATTGCGTGATGAAGTTATAGTCACCTTGCAGGTACAGACCTTCGGAACCTGAGGTAGAAAATGGAAAGTACTTTGTCGACACGGAGGCGCCCCAAAAGTTGAAGAACATCTCCTGATTGTTGTTTCCGTTGGAAGGTGTTGCACCGAGCGCCTTATATCGTATGCCAAAATGTAGATAATCTATGTTCTCAAACTTGCGGTAGGCTGCAATCGAAAACAGTCCGCCGCCGCTTGCTGAAAAGTTGCCGCTTTCATATCTCTCTTGCAGACCTGGGCCGAAATGTGTCGTACCGTATCCCGACTTCAGCTCGCCATATGTAAACCCACTGGCGACGCTGTCGGGAAGGGAACCAGTCGTTGTCTGAGCAAGGAGGACCGGTAAGGTCGTAATGAGAGCAGCAATACAGAACTGAAGAATGCTAGGCATGACCTACTCCACATGTGATGAATGTTGATTCAAAAATCACCGCTATCAACAAGAACAACCTTGACCTGTGATAAGAACGGTGGTTGTACACGCATTCACTCTGTATCGTATTTTCGTCGCATGATATCAAACGGCCAGCGCGATATTGATCATCGTATCATTCGATCTGTGTATGAAACGTTCATGCCGATCAATGATGAGTTACATGAACTCATTGTTTCGAAGACGACATACGTAGAGATAGCCAAGGGGCAAGAGTTCATTCAGCAAGGTGGTCCCAACGATCAACTAGGGCTGCTTGTAGATGGTTTGATGCGTTCTGTAGAAATCATCGATGGTGACGATCACACGATGATATTTTTTGATGCGCCATGTTTTGTAACAGAGTACGTTGGATTTCTGCGGCGAGAACCGTCACGGCATAGCATCATAGCTCTTGAGGATTGCCGTCTCTATGTGTGGAGTTATGATGATCTCCAGAAGATGTATTCTCTTTCAAAGGAGAGTGAGCGCGTTGGTCGATTGATCGCTGAGTGTGTGATTGCGGATGTTGTAAATGATGTCCGATCATTTCGATTTGATACAGCTACCGAGCGCTATGAGAAACTCACCGCAACATTTCCGAAACTCGTTCAGCGTGTGCCGCAATACATGATAGCATCGTACCTTGGCGTAACTCCAGAGTCGTTATCTCGAATTCGAGC
>CAZAGH010000098.1:0-5619 GCA_964484755.1 uncultured Melioribacter sp.
GTCCTTCCTTCCAGCCACGAATCCTCATACGCCTAAGGATGAGCGTGAGGATCACCGCGCTCACGGCCGCAACAGCCATACTTAGGATGTATCCCGGCGTTGCGTTCCCCGTTGCTTGGATCTTTTCCATCGTGAGAAGATTGGCGTCCATCCATGGCTGTGAGAACGCTCCATACCAAGCCATTCCCAGCACCATGTTGATGACAACACAGGCGATGATTACGAGTACAGACTTCTTCATGCGCGATTCCCTTTATGGTTTCGATGCAGGAAACTAACACCGCCCCCTACTCCTTCACAAACCGCACTGAGCGTGCTTCGCCCCCTACCTGCAGAGTGAGGATATACGCGCCCGGCGGCAGGGGGCTGATGTTGATGCTTCCGGCTGTGGTGCCTGCTGCGAGGCTGCGACCATTAAGATCGACGACGGAGAAGAATGACGGAGCGTCGATACCAACGATCGTAACGGACTCGCTGGCCGGGTTGGGATAGACGCGCAGTGCTGAGCTACCGATCTCTTCAGCCACCGACGTTGTGGTATCTGGACTGATCACAAGTGTGTAGGTCTGACGTTCGATCAGTGTGTCTCCTTGAACACGAGCAATGACTGTGATGGGATACGTGCCCTTCACCGGGCTCGGCCACGTGATCGTGCTGGTGCCCGTTGCAAGAGTCATCCCTGCCGGAGCGTTCGTGGCAAGACGATACAGAACGGTCTTGGTGGTGTCCGAAGCAACAGCCCTCACCTGATACGAGTATGGCTTGCCCTCAATACCGGTTAGCGGCGGATTCGAAGTGAAGGTGATGGTAAGGGGCGGCTTGTTGCCGGTGATCACCAGCGTGTAGGACTGTGTCGTTGAGTACGTCTTTCCGCCCGAAACGATCGATGCACGCACGACCACCTGGTGCGAGCCTTCTACGGGCACCGACCATGTAATGACGCCACTGGACGAGTCGATAGTCATTCCGGAAGGAGCAGTGACGAGTGCATAGGTGATGCGTTCGTTGACGCTCGCCTGTGCCTTTACGCTATATGCGTAGGGTGTGCCGACGCGTCCGGTTATGACTGCCGCAGAGGTGATGGTGACAGTCGGACTGTCAGGCGGCGGTGGAGCTGAGCCGAGAAGTAATGAATCAAGAAACTCATCATCCTGAAACAATGTCCGTGCCGTTGAAGGTGCGTTACGCACGACAACAAGCTTGCGCGACGGGATCACGTACAGGCTCTGTCCATACGCCCCGCGGCACATGACAAAATCGTTGGGAATGAGCGTGTCAACAAGAATCGGTTTTATCTGCGTGTTAAACTGATTGCTGTTGTTCTTGTTCACGATGTTGCCGATCGAATCGGTGACGGGGCGCTTAAGCCACCAGTAGAAACCGTACGCCGGATATGGATCGGAACTCTTCAGTACTTCGTCAAACATCGCCTTCGACAAAAGCTGTGGTCCGTTCCATGTTCCATCAAGCGTACGTCTTACGAACTCGCCAAACTTGTACCATTCGTTAGCCCGCACATACGCGCCACCGCTTAGCTGTGGATTGCCATCAGCGAAACGTCCACGCCATTCAACGCGAATACCCAGGGGATCAAAGAGCCGACGCTTCATGTACTCTTCCACCTTCTCCGCGCCAAGCTTGCGCTGAAGAGCAAGTCCGAAGATGTTTGGATCCGGACCGTAGATAAAGGTCGAGCCGGCTGGAAAGAGAACCTTTGCATTCAGGAAGTCAGTCCAAGCAAGCTGGTCTTTCAGTTCTTCAAACCCGCTCGACATCGTTAGCAGATGCCGATAGGTCACTTTCGACTTCTGCGGGTCGTTCTTCCATTCGGTCAGAACTTCAACCACCGGCTTGTCCAGGTCAATGATGCCCTCATCAGCGGCGATAGCAGCAGCCATTCCCACGAGCCCCTTTGTTGCACTGGCAAGAAGCTGAAGACGATCAGCATTCCCTCCGTTGGCGTAAGACTCGCGGATGACCTGACCGTCGTGCACCACAATGAACGTCTGGCCGCCCATCTTCACACTGTACCCCTCGGCAGCATCCATCCGCTCTTTACTAGGGGCCTGGGCCCACAGGCCAACGGAGCCAATGAGCAACGACGTAAGCAGAAGCATGATCGCCGTGATGTGCCGAATTTGAGTTTGCTGCCCAGTTGTCATGATGATTCCTACGGTTGCTACTACTTGGTATGATTGCCGGCTAGCGCTGGATGATCAACGGAACAATGTTGTCATCTCCGCGAATGCTCATCCGGATGTGATAGATGCCGTCTGGCAGCATGCTGACGCTAACCACGTGCTGCATGCTCCCCATCTGCAGTACAGCACGGTGCACCACCAGCCCCCTGCCATCAATGATCTCCGCGATGGCATCACTGGAAAGGGGCGAAGCAGTTCCGATGGTGAAACTCTCGCTTGCGGGATTCGGATAGAGACGAATAGTTGAATGTTCCCCCTCTTCACGTACCGACGTTGTGGTATCAGCTCGTATCTCAAGTGTGAATGTCTGACGCTCAATGATTGAGTCGCCTTGAACACGTGCGATGATGGTAATAGGATATGTTCCACGCACCGGACTTGGCCACGATAGCGTGTTGGTTCCCATCTGCAGGGTCATGCCCTCGGGCGCATTCATTGCCAGACGGAAGGTAACGGTCTTACTGGTGTCAGATGCGACAGCTCTCACGCGATATGAGTACGGCTTACCCTCGACGCCTGTAAGCAACGGATTCGATGTGAACGTGATGGTAAGGGGCGATCTCGGCTTGTCGATGACGAGCGTAAAGGTCTGAGTGGCAGCATACGTTGTGCCAGCCGATATAACCGATGCACGAATGACTACGCTGTGTGATCCCACAACTGGCCTGGACCACGAAACGCGACCGGTAACCGAGTCGATGGACATTCCGCTTGGCGCTGTGGTTAGGGCATAGCGGACCGGACGCGTCGTGTCCGATGATACAGCGCGGGCCAGATAAGTGTACTCCTTATCCTCGGTGCCCGTTACCAGTGGAGTTGACGTGAACGTCACCGATACAGCGGATGCACTCTCGATCACAAGTGTGAAGTTCTGTGTAGCTGCGTTTGGCTTTCCGCCCGAGACCATCGACGCACGAAGGCTTACGGGATAGGACCCTTCAATAGGTGCTGTCCACGTGATAAGACCCGAGACTGAATCGATGCGCATGCCAGTAGGTGATGTCACAAGTGCATAGCGGATCGGATCACTGACGTTGGACTGCGCCTTGACTGGATACGAGTATGGAGTTCCGACCTTTCCCTTGACGATCGCAGCGGAGGTGATAAGAATGGTTGGATTCGTGGTCGTGGTGAGCGAGTCAGTGATCACCGTCAGGTTGTACGTCAACCGATTGGCCGTGTACATCCGCTCGTTCACTGGGTTGTAGCACATGTCAACCGGCTGCACCGTGCCCGTGCCGAGTGAGATGGTCTTGATCACTTCGTCCTTGAAGACATCTACCACCGACACGCGATGACTCCATTCATCTACCCAGTAGATCTTCTTATTGCGTGGGCTGTAGCAGAACGCCGTTGGCTCGTCTCCGGCGGGAATCGTCTTGAGTACCTTGTGCGTAATGGCATCGATCACCGAGACGGTGCACTCCTTCGGCGTATTCGGTCCCGGCGCGCCGACGTTTGTGCAGTACATCTTACTGCCTTCCGGACAGTAGAACATCGCCGTTGGGCCATCGCCCACGGTGATGGTTGTGACCACTTTGTTCGTGGTGCCATCGATCACCGTGATGTTATCCGAGCTGTAGTTCGAACAGTACACCGTGTTACTGGCTTCGTTGTAGTCAACGCCACGCGGGGTATTGCCTGTCGTCACCGTTTCCACAACCACGTCCGTGGCGCAATCAATGACTGACAGGTTCTTGCTACCGGCGTTCGGACAGTAGATCGTCTTTCGGATTGTAGCAGAGCACTCGCGGTGTAGAGCCCACCTTGATCGTTGCCACAACCTTATTCGTTACACCGTCGATCACCGTCACCGAACCTGACATCTCGTTGGCGCAGTACATCTTGTTTTGCTTTGTCGAGAAGGCGAAGGCCCGGGGGCCATCACCCGCGGCCATCACGGCGATCACATTATCTGTTACGCCATCGATCACCGTCACGCTGTCGGCAAAGTAGTTCGCGATATACACCTTGTTGCTAACGGTGTTCACCTCTACCTCGCGCGACCCCTTGGCCATGGGAATCGTCTTGATGATGGTATTCGTGGCTCCATCAATGATCGTTGCACTATGCTCGTCCGGCATTCCCTGATCATTCGTGTTTGCCGTGTAGATCTTGTTGTTCACCGGATTGTAGATCAAGTCACGAGCCGATGCCGGTTTCGGCAGAGCGATCGTGGTTTCAATCCACTGAGCGCGGAGTACCGTGCAAACACCGAGCAGCTGCACCGCGATTAGCATGATGATGTGGGAGTATCGTAGTTGCATGGCTGGAATCTCCTGATGTAACTCAAGATATCTATACCTTTAGCCGGATGTTGGTTACATGCGCCCCTCCAATTTTCTTTACCACAGTACCGACGCACAGCGAGCGATCGAAAGATCATCTGACACAGGTCAGCTACCCCTACTCCTTCACAAAACGTAACGACCGCACCTCGCCCCCTTGCATGAGGGTAAGAACGTAGCTGCCACGTGCTAGCGATGTGATATCGATATTGCCTGATGTAGTTCCAGCTAGTAGGGGGCGAGCAAGGACGTCGGTGACAGTGAACGATGCCGTACCGGAGAGTCCTGAGATGGTCAGAACAGATTCAGCTGGGTTGGGATAGACCACGAGTGAGTGACTTGTTTCTTCATCCGAAACCGATGTCACGCCGCAGCCAAGGGTGTACTTGCGCAGAAAGTCCCACAAGAGATCGGTGGCATTGATCTGTGCCGATGGAGGACTTACGTTGTTCGGCGCGCCCCCTGGCCAGCTGTGGCCGCCGTCGGCGGTTGCGTAGTGATGCAGCTCGACGTCGCAACTACACTGACTGAGCCGGATGAAACTGGTGCCGGTGGTTCCTCCGTCGACAACAACCTCGCGCTTTGCGCATGCATTGCGCTGCGCCCAGACGGTCAGGTTACTGTCCTGACTCGGAAAGAACACGTCTTTCAGGAACGGGACATCCTGCGGACCGTTCCCGCCATTGTATCAAACGACCGGATCGATCCTTGAGTGAAAACTGATGATCGGTACTCTGTTGACCGGATTACATGGTTGTATCATGTGCGAACATGCATTGGGGGCAATGGCAGCGATGCGATGACTAAGCTCACAGGCTAGACGATAGCAAAGCATGCCCCCATTCGATGAGCCAGTTGCATACACTCGCGTCGTATCGATCGGATAATCACGAAAGAGCTTATCAAGCATCACGCTGACGAAGGCAACATCATCAACATCTTTGCTGGCTGACGGCGGACAGCATGCACCGGCATTCCACGAGCGGCAGGTGGCAAACTCCTGACCTTCCGGGTAGACAACGATAAAGCCCTCTTTGTCGGCCTTTTCCGACAGGCGTCCCTGCAGTGCCAGCGCCTGCCATCCGATCTCAGTCCGCCCCGCCTGCTGTCCACCATGAAACGCCAGCAGC
>CAZAGH010000099.1:0-5557 GCA_964484755.1 uncultured Melioribacter sp.
CCACTTCGAAAGTTCAAGACACCCCGCACCTCGAGGGCAATGATACCTCCGCCTTTGCCGTCCCAAGGTTTACCCCGAAGCGTTGTTGTGATCGCTGTGGTTCCAACGTAGGAGGGCACGCGTACAAGCTGCACAAAATTGCATCGCTCATAGGTGTGTATCAGTGTACGCCTAAGCTCAATGATGTTGTTCGGGCGCACGCGCTCGATTGTTGCGAACTCGAATAGTCCGACAGCATCAACGGTATAATCAGTAGCACCAGTACAGCCCATTGTTTGGTGCAGTAGAACACGGTCACCAGCTCGAAATCCAGTTGTGTCCTCTACCTTCAGAAGGGCAGCACATGCATCGGTCGTGATCTGCAGGACAGGGGTGTAGCTATTGATAATGCCGCCGATGTTCGACTGTGCAACGACAGAGGTTGTGCACAAGACCATCGACACTGCGATCATCGCCGCAGAGAGCCACAGACGAGAGTATGCCAAGCGCAAGACCATGGTGCCACATTACGGAAATACTTTGACCCACCAAGAGGTCACGTAAAACTATTTACGAGGCATGAGGGGGCTTTTCGAGGAGTACTAATCCCTCAGTTCGCTGAATGGTGTAGTCGATCTCCCAGTCGCTTTTAAAGAGCACAGCCTGACGACCCTTATCATCGATCACGACAGGGGATGCAGTTGCCGGACGCACGTCAGAGCCGAGCCAGCGCGTGCGTGTATAGGCCATTCGCTCAAGCTTAATCTTCTCGTTGTAGTCGTTCTCCATACGCCAAGCAAAAAGCTCAAGCTGGAGTTCACCGACGACGCCAACCAGGGGGACGGGGTTACCATCCGATTCGGTGAAGATCTGGATAACACCCTCCTCACGCAATTGGTCGATCCCTTTTCGGAACGACTTTGAGAACGAGCCTGTAGCTGGCCACACCTTCGCGAAAATCTCTGGAGCAAACCGAGGGAAGTCTGGCAGTTCAGCTTTGGTACGTTGTGTTATCGTATCGCCAACCTGAAACAGACCCGGGTTGGTAAGTCCTATCACATCGCCGGGGTAGGCATCATCAATGATCTTTCGCTCACGTCCGAAGATCTCAAATGGATAGGTGAGCTTGGTCTCCTTGCCAGAACGCGGATGAAATGCTGTCATCCCACGCTCAAATGTGCCACTGACAATCCGGACAAACGAGATGCGGTCTCTGTGCGCCTTGTTCATGTTAGCCTGGACCTTGTATACAAACCCAACAAACTCCTCATCAGAGGGGGCTACCGTTCCAGTAGAGGTTTGATAAGGCTGAGGTGGGGGAGCCAGGTCTAAGATTGCTTGCAGAAAGTGCTCGATACCAAAGTTCGTGATAGCCGAACCCCAATACACTGGCGTGCATGCCTCCTTGAGGTACTCGTCACGGTTGAATTCCGGTATTACGTGATCAACAAACTCGAGATCTTCCAAGAGTTTATTGTGAGCTAGCTCGCCAATCGCAGCTCGGAGCTCCTCGCCACGGATGTCGCCAACAGACACCGGGGCCTTGTATCGATTACCAACTGTGCGCTCGAACTCAAAGAACTGTTCGGTGGCGCGATCATAGATACCGCGGAAATCAGGGCCATTGCCGATCGGCCATGTCCGAGGAATCGCTGTGATACCAAGGGTTTGCTCTACCTCATCGAGCAGCTCAAGTGGGTCGCGTGCCGGACGATCCATCTTGTTCATGAAGGTGATGATGGGGATCCCTCGGTCGCGGCATACCTTGAAGAGTTTCAGAGTTTGCTCCTGAACGCCGCGGCCAGCATCAAGAAGCATGATGGCCGAATCAACAGCCATGAGCGTGCGGTACGTATCCTCTGAAAAATCCTGGTGGCCAGGCGTGTCCAGGATATTTAACAAAAGATCTCCGTACTCAACACGCATAGCGCTTGAAGAGACGGAGATCCCGCGTTGCTGTTCAATTTCCATCCAGTCCGATGTTGTCGAACTGTGCTTGCCCCCTGTCACTGCTCCTGCGGCATGAATAGCGCCTGAATAGAGAAGGAGTTTTTCCGTCATCGTGGTCTTACCGGCATCTGGGTGAGAGATGATAGCAACTGTACGACGACGTTGTATTTCGGCAGATCTGTTGGCCATAGCCAACAAACTTACGGCGCAATCGGCGTAGAAACGGCCTCGAGTTTTGTGAGGTTGAACAAGACGCTCGCTCCAACACGCAGGGGAGATGCACTCCATGTTGCATCAGAGATAACGCTTGTGAACATCGGTGCGTAGGAAACTTCGGGCATAAGCGTGATGCTCGTGCCTAGTGCGATCGCTGCTCGTGCACCGATCACAGCTCCAAGTTGGAATCCACTGCGGTTCGGAATGTCGCCGTCACTCACGTTGTTCAGAGCACTGCCGGATGAGAAGTCGTAGGGAATCGTCGGATCGGCAAGCTTCTCGCGTTGATCATATGTACCGCTCATGATCGTACCCAAGCGGAGTCCACCACTCAGGTAGAGCCCCTTCATGATCTGATAGTTGAGTGTCGGTTCAACAAACAATGAAGCAATGCTTGTGTTGAGAGAATGATCGATCGAGGTGGTCACGGCACTATTGCCTACACGGACTGTGATCGGCTCCTTTGCACTGAAATCAGCACTCGATGTTTGAAACGTTACACGGGCACCAAACTCAAGTCCATCGGAGAGAGGCAGCAGAAGGTCGGCTCCAATCATAATCCCAGATCCCGACGTGCTCTCGTAACCTGGACAACATGAGGGCACAGTAGGCAAACGGAACCCGGACTCAACAGCGTTGCCGATCATTGGGGCAAGCATGACTGAAAGTCCAACGGACATTGTCCGCTTCTCCGCCATTGCTGGTTTTGGTGCTTCTGGCGCTGGCTTTGGTTTTGGCTTTTCTTTGGAGAGCGATTCCTGAGCGAAGGTCACATATGAAGTGGCCATCAACACAACTGCGCAGGCAGCAAGACGAAGGGACATTTGCTTATTCATGTGATTCTCCTTCTTCTCTTAGCGTTGAAGTAAAACAGTTGTGTGTGTCGTCTCGCCGCGGGCATCGATTGAGATGACATAGACCCCTGCTGGCAGGGTGCGTACATCAATCGTTTCGGTGACTGCCCCACTTGCATCAGGTGTTGTAGAACCTGAAGCAACCAATTGACCAAGAGACGAGGATAGCGACCAGCGCAAGTTGTCTGTGCCCATGCCAGCTGCGTCGATCGTAAACTCATTGATTGCTGGTGTTGGGAACACCGACAACCGAACGCCAGATGTACGAGGCTTGAGGAAACGAGAGCCCCCTTCCTGACAAATGTCCGTTATCGTAACATTTCCGCTTCGTGTGGTAACTGTCGCACCAGAGGCCTCTACCCAAGCGAAATCACTCAGTGTCAGAGCCGTAGTTGCCGATGTACCAAGAACTGCTGTAAAGTTGAGCGCGAAAAGGACGCCAGTTGTGTCGGAACCACGCACACCACTGATCTGCGATGTGCACGAGCCGCTTGATGCCGGCACATAGCAATCTGGGGTGTTGCTGCGACCCACGACTACCATCGGATCGTAGGTAATCTTTGCAGTCCACGTCTTTGCGTTCGACGCGTTGAGTCCAGATGACGCTACGATGCGGATCGGCACGGTGAATTGCTCGCCAACCTTGACGGCAACCGAATCTACACTCAGCGAAGTAGAGACCGTCTTCGTTTGCTGGCATGTCGCTGTGATGACAGACTTCGCTGATGATGCGCACGGTGCAGCTACGACGGCCTCGATTGTGTCGCTGATTGTTGTGCGACTATCACAGCCTGTTACAAAGTCGACTTCTACCTGTGCACCTGGGAGCAGCGCGGCAATGTTTGCTGGACGTGTGCCAGTTACAGCCGTGCCCTGTGAAGCAACAAAACCGAGAAGCAATGTGTCTGTGCCATCGTTGGTGAATCGGACGGTGCCATTTGCTGAGCCAGTGATCGTACCAAGCGATGTCAAAGGATTGTCGGCACGGAGAGATGCACGCGTACGAACACCAGTAACGCGAATGACGCGACGAATATCACATGGTTCGAACACGACAACGATACTGTCGATCAGCGTCCCCTCTGCTGCCGGCGTCCACGTTACGTTGAATGCCAGAGGTGTGCCTGGAGTAAGGGGCTGACCTTGCGACAATGTCGCTGAGATCGCTGCACCTGTTGAAACACTCTTGATTGACGCACTGCCTGTTCCATCAAAGGACAACGAAGCTGTGCGCGTAGTGCTTGGAGCAGTTTGACAGGCAGAAAACTCTCCAAAGTCCACCGTTGCTGGTGTTGTAAAGGCAACTCCGTTCTTCAGAGCGCTATAATTGATGCTGAGCTTCTTTACGCATGGCTCGATGGCCAGTTCAGAGGTTGTGGCAAACGCACCTGCCGATCCAGGACGAATCGAAACCTGGACCTCAACCGATGACTTTGCGCCGATGTCAATCGTGCCAGATGGCGTATAGACAATTTCAGGGTTGTTCGGAAGTGTGACCTTTACAGCCACATCAGAATTGTTAATGATCGTGACCACGGTATCCTTCTGGTTCTCACAACCAGAGAGCGTGCCTGCATTGATGGACGCAACGTTCGAAATGACGGTCACAGCCGAAGTAACTGCGTTGAGATTTACACGCAACGTGTCCTTACATGCACCAGACGTAAAAGCGAACTTGGCTTCTCCGCTCCAGATTCCCAACGTTGGGGTGTATCGGATGCGAGCAACGTAGTCCTTACCCGGGTCGATTGTGATCTCCGTCGCGGGATCAATAACGCTGTATGGCGCACTGACGATTGCCGGCTTGACCACAAGGGGCTCAACACCGCGGTTGCGGATCACGACTGAATCTGTCTTAGGAGTTGTCTCGCATTCGACACCAGCTCCAAACGATACTGTACTCGGGACAACAAGAGCAGTTAGCTGTGCCTTTGTGACCGTGTAGGTTGTTCGTGCAGACCACGAACATGGCGTGCCGGTTACCGAGAAAAATCCGTTGGTTGTACCAGCGGTCGCAGCCGTAACACGTACGCGAATGTTCACAGAGCTCTTTGGCGCAACTGGTATGCCCGCTCCGAGATTAGTAACAAGAGCAAGACGCGGATCGTCAGGTGTGATGCCTGTAACAAGGATCTGGTAGTCGTGTGGGTTGTTGACGGTAACATCCTGCTCGGCAGTTGATGTGCATGCGTCAAGTGTTCCAAAGTCGATCGATGCCGGAGAAAGAATCGGACGTGGGTCAATGACTGTCACAAGCATCGTGTCACGGGCAAAACATCCGTTGCTATCTGTTACGGTGATCTCATAACGAGAGGTCGTGCCTGGATTGACGAAAGGATTTGGAATTGTGTCATTGTCGATGAATTCTGTACCCGTCTCAATGCGATTCCACTTGTACTTGTATGGCCGTTTGCCACCTGATGCAAGGGCGTTGATCTGGATCGATGATTTGTTACACAAAACCGTATCACGTCCTGCAGTGACTGATGGTTTTGGATTGCGTGCCATGTATATCGTGTCACGGTACCGGCATCCTTCGGCTGTCATGCACATAACGG
>CAZAGH010000100.1:0-5544 GCA_964484755.1 uncultured Melioribacter sp.
GATGTTTGGGCGCCTGTCGGATTCGTCGGGAAATCCGTTGATGTCGTAGTACCTGCGATGTAGAGATCGCCAACCTTATCAACAACCGCAACACGAACGCTATCCTCGTTTTCACCGCCAATCAACGTTGTGTATTTGTTGGTCGATGTGTTAAGCATTGAGATAAAGCCATCCGTCGTTCCCGCGCGGTTGCCACTTGCCCCTTCACCGATTACTGGGAAATCGTTTGACTGCGTTGTACCAAACAAGACTGCTGTATTGGCAAGCGGATCGTAACTCATACCAAGAACATCGTCCTTACCAGTACCACCGAAATAGGTGGCGCCAGTAAGAGCACGACCATCGTCCGGAAGGATGCCGTAGAAAATATCCTGATCGCCGATGCGCTGCGTGATGAGCGTACCGATCGTTTCGAGATTCTTCGACGTCGTTACGCCAACGAAGTGTGCACGTCCCAAGTCATCGACATAGACGCCGCGACCTTCGTCTTCGCCATCACCACCAAAGAACGTAGAATAGGTGCCGTCGTCTGACTTTGCAAGAGCTAGCTCATTGTTCAGCTTGACAACAAAGGCATCTGTTGATCCACCGTTGAATGTTCGGTCGTACGGAAGACGGCCCGACGAGAAGAAACCAGCAGTTGGTGCCGTCTCAAAGTTCGGGGAGGTTGTTGAACCAGTGATGTATACACTGTTCGAACGATCAAGACACATTGCCCGGAAGAAATCATTGCCTTCACGTCCAAAGTAACGCGACTGCTGCAGCGATCCATTTGCTGAGAAGAAACAGACAAACCCGTCAATTGATCCCTGATTTGCACCGCCCCCTGGCTCCGTTGTTGTTCTGCCTCGCCAGTCGCGGCGTGTAACAGTTACTGGAAACGTCACAGGCAAGCCAGATGTCGAACTTGTGTAACCACAAACGAAAATCAGTCCATTTTGGTCAACGGCAACAGCAGTTGCCTTGTCATCACGATTACCACCATGATATCCGCTCACGATCAGCTTGGTAAGTGTTGAATCGAACTTCGCAACCAATGCGTCAATGCCACCTTTCGGCAACTGACCAGACGCACCAGAAGTGATAGGCAAATCTTGAGAGTTCGTCTCTCCGGTGATGTAGATATTGTTGACGTTGTCTGCTGCCAATGCTGTGATGCGGTCGTCTCCCGAACCTCCGTAATAGGAGTACGAGAGGAACTTTTCGAGCTTACGATCGAGTCGCGCCACAAAACCATCAGATGTTCCCTTGATCGCTGTCTGATATCCGCCAGTTGCACCCGGGAAGCTGATCTCCGGCGAGTTTCCAGCAATAATGATCTGTCCATTGGTTAGGTATTCAACACCGATGATATCATCCGAGCCTTGTCCACCAACAAACGATCCGTAGACCACAGACGTAACCGGTGTTACAGCAAATGCCTCGCCTCGAGGTTGATCATCGGCCGTAACATCCTCGACACGGAAGCTACCTGGAACATACTCCTCGCGATAGACAACCGTTCGTGCAATCGATGCAGACTCTATCGTGTAACGCAGGTCTACGCCCTTGACTACATCCGCGATCGTTACGGACTCTACAACGGGGACAGATGCCCACTGCTCCGAGTTGCCCTTGAAGAACGAGACGGTTGTTACAACAGGACCTTCCACGCGCTTTGCGCGGGGGTTTACATCGTGGATTATCTCACGCGTAACTGTTCCTGTCCGGAGGTCAGCTGTTCTGTCGAGCTGATATCGGTCCGACACCATTCCCGTGCGTGTGATCCACACAACACCCGTACCATGCTGAGACGCATACAGGACCTCTGCAGGCCACTGGCCAACATTCTTTACAAACCCACGCATGAGCGTGGGCGCATGGATACGCGATTGCAGCTGGGCTAATGAGAGCACCATCATAACCGCGACCATACAAAAACGTAACCCTTGAAGCGTCAACACTATACCTCCGTAAAACATACATTTCGGCGTGATTGCTGTATAGACACAAATTACCTAGGAAGGTTACACAGTATGACCCGAATTTTTCCCACACAGTTTAGGGGTCACATTGTACCAACTCGTTGTCCGCAGTAGCAGTTCCATCAGCAAAAAGCGCCGGTATCATTAGCTTTGAACAGCTTTCTTGATTTAACTGGTAACACCGAGGTATTCTCACCATGCGATTAGCTGTCAATATTGATCATTTCGCTACCGTTCGCGAGGCCCGGGGGGGCATCGAGCCCGACCCAGTTCACGCTGCAGTGATTGCCGAGATGGCTGGAGCATCTGGCATCGTCTGCCACCTGCGCGAGGATCGGCGTCACGTAAACGATCGCGATGTGCGTGTTCTGCGGGATGTTGTGACCACAAAACTAGACTTAGAGATGGCAGCAGCTCCTGAGATCATCACCATCGCTCTCGAGGTTGTTCCCGATTTGGTGACCATTGTGCCTGAGAAACGTGAGGAGCTCACAACGGAAGGGGGCCTAGCAGTTGCCGGACACGAAACTCAGTATTCGGAACTGACCCAGCGTTTTCACGAGCGCGGCATCGAGGTAAGTCTATTCATTGAACCCGAAGCTTCACAGATCGAGGCTGCCGCAGCCTGCGGCGTAGACATCATTGAGTTGCACACGGGCACGTATGCCAATGCACGCAGTCAGGCAGCACGCGACATTCAGCTGGAGCGTATTCGCATAGCTTCACGCTTGGCTCAGGAGGCAGGACTTATTGTTACGGCCGGACATGGCCTTGACCTTCGTAACATCACCCCGCTAACTCTCATCCCAGAGATCGAAGAGGTCTCCATTGGGCATGCACTGGTATCACGTGCACTGTTTGTTGGGCTCGAGCAGGCCGTTCGCGAGTATGTACTCGCGGTCGCGTAGAACCACCATATACTGAAATAGCAACGGGGCTTGCAGAGTATATCCTGCAAGCCCCGTCTCATTTCAAACACTGTTTACGAGCGGCTTAGTCGCGTCCGCCAAATGCAGAGCTTACGAAGTCTTTGTTCATCTGTGCGATGAAATCAGCACTGATACCCTTCGGACATGCAGCTTCGCATTCGTAGTGGTTTGTGCAGGCGCCGAAACCTTCAGCGTCCATTTGCAGAACCATGTTCATTGCGCGCGTTGACCGCTCTGCCTGCCCCTGCGGGACGGAGCCGAGGTGACCAATCTTTGCAGCTGTGAAGAGCATCGCAGACGCATTCGGACACGCAGCAACACATGCACCACAGCCTATGCACGCAGCGGCATCCATCGCGCGGTCAGCATCGATCTTCGGGATTGGGAGCGTGTTGCCGTCTTGGGCATTGCCCGTATTGACGCTTACGAAACCGCCCTTTTGGATGATACGGTCGAATGATCCACGATCAACAATCAAATCACGGACAACCGGGAATGCGCGAGCACGCCATGGCTCGATGTAGATCTCGTCGCCGTCCTTGAACGTACGCATGTGCAGTTGGCACGCTGTTGTGCGGGCAAGGGGCCCGTGTGGACGTCCATTGATGACCATACCACACGTACCGCAGATTCCTTCTCGACAGTCGTGATCAAAAGCTACCGGGAGTTCTCCCTTTGCGATCAGGTCTTCGTTGAGAACGTCGAGCATCTCGAGAAAGCTCATGTGCTCGCTCACGTTCGCAACGTCGTATGTCTTGAGCATGCCTGTGTCTTGTGGACCAGACTGACGCCAGATGTGCAGTCGAAGATTCATTACTTGTAACTCCGTGTAGCCAGTTGCACATTTTCGAATTCTAGTTGTTCCTTGTGCAGCGTCGGCTTCGACCCTACACCAGTGTATTCCCAAGCGCCGACATAGGCGAATTCCTCATCGTTACGCTTGGCTTCCCCATCCTCTGTCTGATACTCCTCGCGGAAGTGTCCACCGCACGACTCATTGCGATGCAAGGCGTCGTAGCACATCAGCTCAGCAAACTCAAGGAAGTCGGCAACACGCAGTCCTAGCTCGAGTGATTGGTTGAGCTCAACTCCGTTGCCTGGTATCACGACGTTCTGCCAGAACTCTTCGCGAAGCTCTGGGATACGCTTCAGCGCCTCAGTAAGCCCCTTTTCATTGCGGGCCATACCGCACTTGTCCCACATGATCTTACCAAGCTCACGGTGGAACGCCGTCGGCGAGCGCTTACCGTTGATTGACAACAGCTTCTGAATCTTCTCTTCTGCTTCACGGACTGTTGCCTGTACGACCGGTGAATCCTGAGCCACAGGTGAGAAACCGCCTTGTGCAAAGTAACCACCAATGGTGTAAGGAATCACGAAGTACCCGTCGGCAAGACCTTGCATCAGAGCAGACGCGCCGAGTCGGTTTGCGCCGTGGTCGGAGAAGTTGGCTTCGCCGAGGACGAAGAGTCCCGGTACATTCGACATCAGGTTGTAATCAACCCAGAGACCACCCATTGTATAGTGAACAGCTGGGTAGATGCGCATTGGCACTTGATAGGGGTTTTCACCCGTGATGCGCTCGTACATTTCGAACAGGTTGCCATAACGGTCGGCGATAACCTTTTCACCAAGACGCTTGATCGCATCTGAGAAATCAAGATAGACGCCGAGTCCGCCGGGTCCTACACCGCGACCATCATCACATGCTTCTTTTGCAGCACGCGATGCAATGTCACGGGGCGAGAGGTTACCAAACGACGGATACTTGCGCTCAAGGTAGTAATCGCGCTCTGATTCAGGAATCTGGTCCGGTGATCGTGTGTCTCCCTGCTTCTTTGGAACCCAAATGCGACCATCGTTACGCAGCGACTCAGACATCAGCGTCAGCTTCGACTGATAGTCACCACTCTGTGGGATACATGTTGGATGGATCTGAGTATAGCAAGGATTGGCGAAGAATGCACCGCGCTTGTGGGCGCGATACGTTGCCGTGACGTTACAGGCTTTTGCGTTTGTGCTCAAGTAGAACACGTTACCGTATCCACCTGTTGCCAGAATCACGGCATCGGCCATGTGGCTCTCCACCTTGCCGGTGATCATGTTGCGCGTCACAATGCCGCGGGCACGTCCGTCAACCACGATCAGATCCATCATCTCCTGCTTGTTATGCAGCTTGACCTTACCAAGGCCAACCTGACGCATCAGCGCCTGGTATGCGCCGAGAAGAAGCTGCTGACCCGTCTGACCTCGCGCGTAGAACGTACGCGATACCTGCGCACCACCAAACGAGCGGTTGCTCAGGTAGCCACCGTATTCACGAGCAAACGGTACACCTTGCGCTACGCATTGGTCAATGATGTTGACCGATACTTCAGCAAGACGGTGCACATTAGCTTCACGGGCACGGAAGTCGCCACCCTTGACTGTGTCGTAGAACAAACGCCAGACAGAATCACCGTCGTTCTGGTAATTCTTCGCCGCATTGATACCACCCTGCGCAGCGATGGAGTGTGCGCGACGCGCTGAGTCATGATAGGTAAAGGCCTGCACATTGTAACCAAGCTCGGCCAATGTCGCTGCCGCAGATGATCCTGCAAGCCCCGTACCAACGACGATCACGCTGAACTTGCGCTTGTTGGCTGGGTTAA
>CAZAGH010000101.1:0-5255 GCA_964484755.1 uncultured Melioribacter sp.
CTCTGTAAAGTCATTCCTCGAAGGTGGTCCGTATCTAACTGATGCACAAGCAGTTCCTGGGAAGTACCCCGAAAAGCACTTCTCGAATCCTGATGGTTTGGGATTTCTCTATCTGAACGGCAAGACTTTCATGGTCATTGAAGAGGATCTCAATGGCATTAGCATGGGTCGCATGCCGAACACCGGCATGCGCGGCACAAACTGCGAAGCTTGGCTACTCGACATGTCAAAGCCTGCGACGATTGACAACCTGTATCGTCTTGCTATCTCACCGTATGGATCCGAGATCACAGGTTTCTGCTCATTCGACGATGGAAACGTTGTGCTGATAAATTCACAGCACCCTGATGCTGCAACAATCGGAGATGCTGCTGCAAAGAACTCGCTCACATTTGCAATCTCAGGTCTGAAGCAACTTGTAAGCAGCATTGACAAGGAAGACGAAAAGGAATCGGCAACATCGGGCATTCGTGTGTTTCCGAACCCAACGTCATCAAGTCTCAACTTTGACGTGGCTGCAGATGCCGCGCTCTATAATGCCGCTGGCGAGCGAGTCCGTGTGATTCGCAATGCCTCTTCAATGGACATCAGCGATCTGGCACAGGGCACATACTACGTACGCTTCGCCAATGGCGATACACGTCAGGTAGTCGTGCAGCGCTGACCAGCTCTACAGTTCTCGTAGACAATCATCAAGGGGGATCGAGTGCTCATACTCGATCCCCTTTTGGTCTCACTCAACTTCAGTTCTATCGACTATGAAATTCTATACCGTCCTGCCTCTGCTGCTCATCAGCACTGTTATGGCATTTCGCCTTACAACTCATGATAGCGATACCAAACGCTACATTCAAGTTCACGCGATCATATCTGCTGCCTCAAACAATCTCGAACGGCAGGTAGACACACTGCTACAATTCGTTGAGCAACAACAGGGCTATTCACTTGTTCGAATGCGCTATGAGAAAGTTCGCAGTGCATATCGTTCGATGGATTTCCTTGTTGAGTACGTCGACCCCACGTTTACTACCCAGTTCCTCAATGGGGCTCCGCTACCTAAGTTGGATGCCAAATCGCAGTTCGTAGATGTGCTGGAGCCTCAGGGTCTACAAGTCATTGATGAGTTCATTGGAGAATGGGCCCAGACTGGACACGTTGACACAAGTTCCTTGCGTGAAGAGCTAGTTCAGCTCAAGTCCCGCCTTTCCCAAGCTGCCGCGATAGCTCTCAACACGTATTGGTCGGATCGAATGGTCCTTGAGGCCTGCCGCAGCGGAATAATTCGATTTACTGCAATGGGCATCACTGGCTTCGACAGACCGGGTACAGGTCCTCAGCTAGAAGAGTATGTGCAATGGGCTGCGTCAACAATTGCTTTGGTTGATCTATTTCGTGATGACGCGAGCAAGAAGAGCGCTACCTCCCATCTTCTCACAGCTGAAACTCACCTCCTCAGTATTCGTGATTCGATCTGCACTATTCCCGACTCAGCTCTTGATAAAGTGGAATTGATCCGATCACATCTTGATCCTGCTTTCAAAGAGATTGGTTTGTTGCACTCAGCTCTTGGCATCGAGTACAGTACCGAAGTAAGTCCAGCGCAACCGGTTCTCAATCCCAAAGCGTTGAGCATGTTTGATGCATCGTTCTTTAATGCCGCTGCGACAAGCGGACTCCACTATAAGTCTATCACAGCAGATCTTGTCGATCTTGGCAAGACGCTCTTCTTCGACCCGATCCTCTCCCACAATGGTGAACGCTCATGTGCATCATGTCATAATCCTGACAAGAACTTCACCGATGGGTACAAGACATCCCTGGCGTATGATGGCGCGAGCAGCATCCGCCGCAATGCCCCAACTCTCGTCAATGCAGTCTTTAGCCGCAGGTTTTTCTATGACTTTAGAGCAATGCGCCTGAGTGACGTGATATCGCATGTGATTACAGACCCTCACGAATTCAATTCGACATTACTTGATGTGGTGGGAAGAATCCAAGAATCAGATGAATACGTAGCAATGTTTGAACGTGCATTTGCGGCCAATAGTAGTTCTTCTGTAACATCAACAAACATCAACCTCGCAATCAGTGCATACCTCACCACACTCGTATCCATGAATTCGCGGGTCGACCTCTATCTCAGGGGAGAGGATGCGATTCTGACCTCTCAAGAACGCAGTGGTATGAACTTGTTCATGGGTAAAGCGCTTTGTGCAACTTGCCACTTCCCACCCACATTCGCTGGTTACGTACCACCTGCTTTCATCGAATCAGAATCTGAGATCATCGGCGTACCACAACATAAAGTCACAGCATACGCTGTGCTCGACCCTGATGTTGGCAGAGCTGGCGGCATCCTTCGCGAGCGATCTGTTATCTATACCGGCTCGTTCAAAACACCTACCGTACGTAATGCAGCACGAACCGCCCCCTATTTTCACAATGGGGCTTATGATAATCTGGCCGACGTTGTTGATTTCTACGTCCGTGGAGGTGGCAATGGTATTGGGCTAGATCTTAAATTTCAAACGCTTCCTTTTTCCAAGCTAGATCTCAGTGAACAAGAGCAAGAGGACATCGTAGCTTTCATCAAGGCCTTGTCGGACACCTTAAGCGTACAGCCGCCACGTACGTTGCCGTATCACCCGAGGGAACCGTTTACCTCCCGATCTATTTCAGGAACGTATTAGTATCTGATGTCAACATTGCGATTACATAACTTGCAGGATGAAGATCTTATTCGCCTGCATACTCATGTGTGCTATTGGCATACCCACAAGAGCCGCTGACACGATCCGGATCTGTGCGTACAACATTCTCAAATTCTCGCGCGACAACGAGGACGGACGCATCCCGCAGTTCAAGATGATCATGGACTCTATACGTCCGGATGTTCTTGTGTGTCAGGAAGTAGCTGACAATACAGCCGGACCCCGCTTTGTGAGCGAAGTGCTCACGTGGGCACCATTTGCCGCAACACCCTATTCCGACGGACCAGACACCGACAACATGGTGGTCTACAATCAAGAGAAGTTCGACTTGGTGGGCACGCGCAGAATCCCAACCGAGCTACGGGACATCTTCGAGACAACCCTTTCCCTACGATCTGATGTTCCATCGTCGAGCGATACAGTTGTGATCTATTCTGTACATCTCAAGGCACAAGACAATAGCTCCGACATGCAGCAGCGAGCTCGTGAGATGAACGCTCTCACATCGACCATCACTTCAAAGCGCTTCGCCATAGTGTGTGGAGATTTCAACGTTTACTCTCCAAGCGAGCCTGCACTGCAGGCACTCATAGGTCCTACTGCAAAGCGCAGTTTCGTAGATCCGCTTGGAACATCATGGCGACGCAATGATGCAGCATATGCATCATTCTATTCGCAGTGTACCCGTGCCACAACGGTGAGTGGTTGCGGCGGTGGCGTCGATGGAGGCGTTGACGACCGATTCGACTTCATTCTGCCCTCGTCGGAACTTGCACCACGCGTCATCACGAGCACATATACACATGTGGGAAACGACGGTGTTCCACGTCTCAACAGTGGCATCGATGTGCCGGCGAACAAGAAGTATAGTGCCGAGATGGTTGCAGCACTGAAATGCGGCTCGGACCACATGCCTGTCTATGTTGACATGGTCCTGGGCGATATTCCAGCGTCAGTTAATGACGTTGAGAGTTTTGGCGGTGTCACATCACACGACGGAGCCCTCACGGTGCCACCGTCAACACGAACCACATACGTGTATGCGATTGACGGCACGCTGGTAAGCACGGTTACTGAAAGCAACAATGCCACACGCATTGATGGACTTCTCCAAGGTGTCTATGCCGTCCGTAACGGCAACCAAACGACTCTTGTCTCGGTAGTACGCTAACCCGGCGTTACTGCTTCAGCAGCCACGCGAAGATCAGCGGAGCAACGATCGTTGCGTCAGACTCGATGATGAACTTCGGTGTTTCGATATCCAGCTTGCCCCATGTGATCTTCTCATTCGGTACCGCGCCAGAGTATGATCCATAAGAGGTTGTGCTGTCGGAGATCTGACAGAAGTACGACCAGAATGGTACATCGTGCCACTCAAGATCTTGGTACATCATCGGCACAACGCATATCGGGAAATCGCCTGCAATACCGCCACCGATCTGGAAGAAGCCAACACCCTTACCAGATGAGTTCTGGCGATACCAGTCTGAGAGCCAGATCATGTAATCGATGCCGCTCTTCATCGTAGTTGATGTGAGCTCTCCCTTGATGCAATAGGAAGCAAAGATGTTCCCCATCGTAGAGTCTTCCCAACCTGGCACAATGATTGGCAGGTTCTTCTCGGCTGCAGCAAGCATCCAGGAGTTCTTTGGATCGATCTCGTAGTACTGCTCCATCTCACCACTGAGCAGCATCTTGTACATGTACTCATGCGGGAAGTACCGCTCACCGGCTTCTTCGGCATTCTTCCACTGCTTTACAATGTGCTTCTGGATTCTACGGAAGGCTTCTTCTTCAGGGATACACGTATCCGTTACGCGGTTAAAGCCCCCTTCAAGAAGCTCCCATTCGTCCTTCGGGGAAAGGTCGCGGTAATTCGGCACACGCTTGTAGTGCGAATGCGCTACAAGGTTCATGATGTCTTCTTCCAGGTTGGCACCTGTACATGAAATGATCTGGACCTTGTCCTGACGGATCATTTCGGCAAGGGAGATTCCCAGCTCGGCCGTGCTCATCGCACCAGCTAGCGTGATCATCATTTTGCCGGCAGCGGCAAGATGTGCTTCGTAGCCCTTCGCCGCATCGACCAATGCCGCAGCGTTGAAATGCAGGTAGTTCTTTTCGATAAACTGTGATATTGGTCCGCGTTCCATGAAGGTCTCCGTACAAATGGAGGGCAAAAATACCCCTATTTTGCAGGATGTCGCAAAATTCCTCATGGCAACGTGTCGCTGCTGTTGCAACAACGCTGATAGCAGCCATCGCCGTTGGTGTTGTTCTCAAGCATTTGGGGGGGATTCTCATTCCTTTCGTGCTTGCAGGATTTCTGTCGATCCTCTTCAAGCCGGTTATCGAAGCGCTGCGCTCAAAGGGCATACCTCGCGTCGTTGGTGTAATCGTTGTCCTTGGAATTACATCGGCCGGACTCTGGCTGTTCTACCTGATTGCCGCTTCGGGGGCTGAGTCGTTCAGTGAACGATCCGGGTACTATTCTCAAAAACTAGACGCACTGCTTGATGATGCAGGCCGTTTCCTTCATCCGTT
>CAZAGH010000102.1:0-5090 GCA_964484755.1 uncultured Melioribacter sp.
CCATACCTCGACGCGCGCACCACAGAACCACGAACCTCATAACCATTGAGGTGTGCATACCCACCCGGAAGTCGAACGATTTCGCGAACCTCCTGCGCTGATATACAGGGCAAAAGGCACATGCTGATGACTACAATCACCAGGAATCCAAATCTGTTGTTTAGCATGGTATGCCCTTCAGTGATACGACCGATTTTCCGCCTGTTTCATTGACAGTGAATGCGATCAGTTGATTGTGAAAATCGTTGTACTTCGCAACTCGACCGGTGTGAAATGTCCAATGGATTCGTCAGTTCAAGTATTTCGCGATGAACCACAGAGCTACCTACACAACACTGTACGAACATCACCATTGGCCATTGCGATGACAAATATCCCCTTCAATGAAGAGGAATTTGCAAGTGTTGTATCATCGATGGTTGAATTCACAGAAAACTGATTGATCACCTGACATCCTAAATCGTCATACATTCGGGTAATTGCACCGGGAATCGTAATAGTGGTATGTAAAGGCCAATATAGATTCGAAGCCGATTGGATCATTTGGCACTGAGCAATTTCGAAATACCATAGTTTGTAACAACTCCCTAAACAGCATTATTTACGACAGTGGTAATTGATTATAATCATGTCAACATTCAGGTATTTACAAGCGCTTGCTAGCGCGATACAGCAGACGCGCTTTACGTCGATTGAGTTGTTTGAGGAAGACAACACCTCTACGTCAACGAAAACATTTCAGATATACAAGCTTGCGCTTGACCCAGAAATGACGTCAGCAGCAGCACGTGAACGGCTATCCCTGGATTCTCGAAGCGGAATTCAGAGTGTTGATTCATTCAATCGGTTAATGCAGCGAACAATCAACAGACTCGAGAACCTTGTGTTCTTCGTAGATCCGGAGCGTTTCTCTCGTGATCCAGTTGTTGTTCAACAGTTTTCTGCAGTGCGGTCAATCGTTATCGGACTCTATCTGGCACAGCACAGTATTCATGAAGGGGCTGTATTTCATATTCGAAAGGGGCTACGCTCACGTAACACTATTCCCGCTGCATGGCAGGGTTATTGCATCGCAGCGCTGCGTTACATGGTGCTTCACATTGCTCTGCATGGCCCTGCCTACAAGGCCAAAACGTATCATGAACAATTGCTACAAACCAATGATGCTGTGCATCTCGAGACAGCATTACGCGGCCAACATGATTTGCTTTATGCGCAGTTCTACACGGTCGGTTCACTAACCCCGAACATTCTACAACAATGGGACGAACTTTATCAAGCTTGCCTGAATGCCCTGAAAGCGTTCCGCATGCCATGGTTCCTTGAATCTGTTTCGCGAATCATCGTTACCGCCCTGCAAGCGAACCAACGATATGACGAACTTATCATGCATCTGCATAGGTCTCCGCTGCCGCAGCGCGAGGTCCTTCTTCAAACCGCGGTTTGTCACATGGCGCAAAACAATGTGCAGCAGGCAGCAGACTTTGCGATGCGCGCGCGTGAGCTGTATTCTCAAAAGACCCGCAATTGGTTTCTTGCCTCTGATGTTGCAGCCAAAGCACTGCTCCTGCAAGCAAAGACAGATATCGTCGCGAAGATTCTGAAAGAAACACGCTCGCTTCCTAGTGGATTAACAATAGGCAGTGAGCTCACGATCGGACGCAAGATCAATGAGGCCTATTGCATGTCATTGGACAACCTCCTTCATGGTAGAGGTCCACGCCGCGGCAGACCACCCGAGCTTGTTCGAAGCATTCTTGAAGGGATTCAATCTGACTCATTTGCCAGACATTATTTCATCCCCACCCGGATATGGCTACTCATCGAGTCAAAGGCCCAGCGCAATCAGGTATTGTATGATGAAACCATAGTTACGCTCTGGCGCTTTCTTCAACGCCGTAAAAAGCTCCGCGATAACAGCCGATTGAGTGTCTTCGTCAACTATCTCCATAAGCATCGGAATCAGCCCCCTACAAAAGCCGCCCAAAGAGAATATCTTCAGCGACTTGCTGAACTGCCAGGAGGAGTTTCCGATTGGGAGCTTGTCCGATATGAAATCTTGGGAAAGGTGCTTACGGAAAGTAACCCGTAAAGCGTGAACGTGGGTTGGCCCCAACCCGCACAGATGATTGATTTTCTGGTTTCCCGCTTTCGCGGGAAAGACGATATGCATCGTCCCCAGTACCTTGTACCTAGTACCTAGTACCTTGTACCTTGTACCTAGTACCTTGTACCTAGTACCTTGTACCTAGTACCTTGTACCTAGTACCTAGTACCTTGTACCCGTGCGTTCCCTTTCGGACTCGCCACCGGCTCGCCCTTACCTATTCCTCCACCACCATGATCTTTCGTGTTGTCACCCTGCCGCTCTGGTCTACGAGACGTGCAACATACACGCCTGGTGATGGTGCCGTTAGGGGGCTGAACATATCGCCCGATAGCGTTGTGAGGGTTGTACAGGTATAGCCTTCGTTCGTCCATGCCGCGAGGTGACTGTTCCAACGACGTGCTTCCGCTGGTTGGTTGGTTGAATGATTGATTTGTTGATCTTCAACATTCGAAGTGACGAGTCGATTCTTGAACACACCGGTTGTAGTGCAGTAATAAATGTCTTCTGCGGCGTCATCGGTAAAGAATGTTATCACGTCCGTTGGTTCGTTAAACAATGGGTCGTGAAAGTCCCACGACAAGCCATTGTCGAAACTCTCCAGAGGTCCATCAATGCCGTTGATGATCAATCTTCCATCGGCAAGACGCACGCCAGAGCTGCCGATAAATCGAAAGCCCTTATTAACTGGTCGCGAGTACACCTTTGTCCATGTTACACCGTTGTCTGATGATCGAACAACCTGGCAGTCCTCCATTGTCGTGAACAACGTCTCGTTGCGTCGCTCTTCTTCGTAATTCAAATTGTTTCGCTTCAGTGTGTCTCGTACCACTTTTGTGTATGATGCCACCAAAACGTTTGAGTCCACACGGACAAAGCCGAGGAAGTAGGGATCTTGGTCAGGTAGTTGCGATGCTTTCCACGATTGGCCATTGTCCGTGCTCCGCACGATGCCACCGCAGCGGTATGGACGTGAGACGAGATTTTCGTTGTCGTAGAGATGTAGACCACTCACAAATGCCAGCACAGTGGTGCCATTGAGAGCTGACATAGATCCTATAAAGCCTGACTCGAGAGTATCTGTCGAGGCAAACAGCGGCCGTACATCTGTAGTGTCGGTAATGCTTCCATTGGTCCAGTGGTAGACCACTGTGCCATTTCCGATGAGGATATTACTCGAGTCTATCCGAAGGGCTGATGTTGATGCTTGCTCAGTTATAATGCTCAAGAATCTTCCATCCCGATCGAACTGCATTAACTGCACTCCCGGAGCAAGAATGTCGGAGGAGCTGATGGATGCCATGCGCAAGCCGACTGTGGTAAGTTTCGAAGGGGCCGGTTTGAAAGCTCGACTAACTTGGACTTGATCTCCATTTGTTGTTGCAGACACCAAACGGCCTGCACCAGTGCTTTCTATCTGAACCATATGACCATGGTAGGACACCACAAACGGTTGTGTACCTGATTGCGCAACGAAGCCATACAACATCGGGTAGGTTCCAACATCTTCAATGTCGCGTAACGTAGAGCTGAGCATGTAACCGTGGCCTGACTTCATTTTTAGAACGGTTGGACCATTCCAGTTGAAGGTAAAGGGTGTAACATTGGGATGTACACTAGGGTATGATCGAATACTATTGTACCCATCGAAGTAAGTCTTTATTCGCAACTCCTGCACTAACGAATCACTGAGATGAAGAAATACTTCGCCCGATGCGCCGCTTGGTGTTTTCGCTGAATAATAGACTTGTTCTGGACCATAGATGGGAGACCTAGATGTTTTAAATCGGACAGTATCTATGGTGTGCCATTGCCCCTTTCGATATTCGTGAACGGCTCCAATAGCGTCCACTAAAAACACTCGTCGCGTGTCGGAATTGAGTAGGTGACACTTATTCTTTTGAATGTTCACTGTCGTTCCGTCCGCAGTCTGGAACGACGACCCAACAAATGATGCGACCGTGTCGCCCAACGCACCAATGCCTAGAACCATTTTACCCTGAACTTCGTCGATCCACATGATTGTGTCGATGCCAAGGATGGCCTTATGAAAAGCTTCATCTGTTTCAAATTGGTTGTCAGGCGATGCAAGAATTGGCGTCAGCACTGGCTTGTTCTTACTCAACTCATTGGTGTAGGGATGCAGTATGGAGTAATACTTGACACCATCTTTTTGTATTAAGGCGCCACCAATCCCGTCGTTGCGTAGCAGCTTCACATTTTTTGTTGCTGGCAAGTCTACCCAAGAGTCGCATCCATCAAATGTCAACAGCTGTCTTCTTACTGGGGGTTTTGCCAAAGGCAATGAGATGACGAAGTACAGTGTCCTCGGGGTATGATAATCAGTGTGAGTCAGCTTGTTTATTGTGTCAACCCGTTCTGGCAATGTATCACTTACAACATTCAACGACTCATCAAACTTCCATAGTCGTGTGCCCGCATTGCCAGTCTGCATACATGCCATGCCACCAGACTTTCGCTGGTAGAATGAACTGAATTCATACGAGGAATTGTTTTCAATCTCGGAAATGTGTCGCGCTCGCCAAGTAACAGTATCGACGACATACACTCCGCGGCCTGCCACCTCAAACATGATCGTGCCGCTTCCGTTAAACATTGTCGGCGTTGTATTCACCCAGAATGGGTCGCCCCGTTCACGGTAAATGGCAACGGGGCCAGTATTCTGAGCAAAAGCTGAGACGATACTAACAAGTAGTAAAGACGCGGTGCCAACTATTCGTGTCAATAGACTTTCATACTGCTGGGTCATTTCTATACCTCTCTAATCTGCTAAGATTGCATAACCAACCATAAGACGTATCGTTTAGTTACAAACGCAGGTACCCAATTCTACCTGATGCAGCAATTTCTACGATTCGGACATCCAACCAACACGCAGGGGGCTTGTCCGCAGTCTCCGATGTTATTGATAGATTGGTTTCTCCAACTTCTGAAAGCGCCAAGTATGAGGTCATGCTTCTAG